>JAYTEJ010000343.1:0-4752 GCA_043735365.1 Acidobacteriota bacterium | reverse complement strand
CCATCGTCGTGACGGAGCTTTTTACGTCAGAAGGATGCTCGAGCTGTCCGCCGGCTGACGATCTTCTCCGTCAGATCGCAGCCGGGCGGCTGACGGATGTCGCCGTCGTCGTAACCCTCGGCGAGCCCGTCGACTACTGATGCGGGGGGCGAACGGCGGTCGGACTCGGCACCACGTCGGTGGCGCGCTTATTGAAGACGATCGGACATCTGGACGCGGCGGACACGGTTACGCGGAGACGACGGGACATACGCTTCGCCGACGGGTGGAAGCCTGCGAACATCCGAATCGTCGCTTTTCTCCAGGAGCGCGGCAGCCGGCATATCGTGGGCGCCGGCGTCGCCGCCGCCGGGCAGTAAGCAACCGCAATCAGGAGGCCGGAATGGTGTCAGTGGCGTTACTCGTGCGACTGCAGGCGAAGCCGGGAAAAGAATCCGAGGTGGAGGCGTTCCTCCGCAGCGGCCTGGCGATCGTGCAGCAGGAACCTGCGACCACGGCCTGGTTCGCGATTCGCATGGGACCATCGACGTTCGGGATCTTCGACGCGTTTCCCGACGAGACCGGCCGCAACGCCCATCTCACCGGGCAGGTGGCGGCAGCGCTGATGGCCAAGGCATCCGATTTGCTCTCGGAGGCCCCGGTCATAGAAAAGGTCGATGTCCTGGCAGCGAAGGTCTAACAGGAACCCCGAGCCGACTCAGCCGGCGGTTTCAACTCGTCCGTGAGGATTTCGCCCCGCGGGTGATCGGTGTGTGTATCGTAGGTGAAGCAGTTTCGGTGTGCCCCTCGGCCGGCAGGGTGTCGGCCAAGGTAAGGCGCATCATTCGAGGAGAGAGAAGCAGCCATGAAGATTCAGATGACGTTCGCGGTGGCCCTGATGTGTAGCGCAGCGCTGTCAGCGCAGTCCACGATGGACAAGGACAAGGGGGAGATGGGCAAGGACAAGATGATGAAGGACGGGATGATGTCCGTCACCGGCTGCGTCGCGCAGGGCGCCGACGCGACCCACTTCAAGCTCACCAATGCGATGGCGTCCTCGATGCCGATGGGCAAGATGGACTCCGGCGCGGCGATGAAGTCGGACGGGATGAAATCAGAGGGCATGACCTACACCCTCGACGGCGGCACCAACCTCAAGGCGCATCTCGGCCACAAGATCGAAGTGTCGGGGACCATGGACAAGGACGCCATGATGGGCCACGAGAAGATGGGCACCTCTGGCACCGCCATGGGCAAGGACGCTCCGGCCGCCGCGGGCAAGGGCACCATGGCGACGATGGACAAGGACAAGATGGGGTCCATGGACCACAGCAAGATGGACAAGGGCATGATGGCCGGCAAGATCAACGTCAAGTCGGTGAAGATGATCTCCGCTAACTGCCCGTAGTTCGACCCGGCTGGCAGGCGGGCCGTTCCGCCTGCCAGCGCTCTTCCATTCCCTCGTGCTCCTTCAGCGCACCGTCACCCGCACCGTTGTCGCGGGAACAAATCCTCCGGCCAACCGACTCCACGCAAACACCGCCAGATCGTAGTTGCCAGGCCTCAGCCCCGTCACGGTCAGGCTGTACCCCGACGCGCTGAACCGCTGACCGTACTGCGCGCCGACGTCGGGGCGGAGACCGCCATACGCGGCGGCGCCGGTGAAGACGGGCGCGCCACCCGCGAGCGGATACGCCCAGACGTGCACCGCCTCCACCCCGGTGTCCACGTCCTCGTCCGCGTCAATCGCCCAGCCGGCAATCACGAACGGCTGTCCGACATCCTGCTGCCGCGTCGGAATATCGATCACCACCTGCGGACCGACGCGTCCGCTGGCCTTCGGCAGCAGCACGACGCGGACATCGCGGCGGGCAACCGCCGTCCCCGCGATCGATCGGACGAACACCAGATCGTAGGCGCCGACGAAGCCTGGTCCCGGCTGCCAGGTGAAGCCGCCGCTGGAAGCATCGAGCGTCGAGCCCACTGGCAGCGGCGCCAGTCCTGCCGGTGTCCGCAGGTAGCCGGCATACTGCGCATCGCCGCCGGCGGACGACGCCAGTCGCAGCTCAATCCGGTCAATCTCTTCGGCCTGCAGCGTCGCGAGACCCGACGCGTCGGGGTAGAGGCTCCTGAACGGCGTCGACTCCGAGAACCCTCGACGTTCGGCAATCGGGCCGGTGTCGAGATCGAGGTGATTAATGTCCACGTCCGGCGCGGGCGCGGCCGGCACCGTCGGTGCAGATGATGCCGTGGCGGCGCTGGCGACCGTGAAGTAGCGGCTGCCGATGCCCGCCGCGGATCCGAGGTTGTCCTCGACGCTCCAGGCAATGGTGTGCAGGCCGTTGGTCAGCCCGGCGGTGCTGAAGGTGTAGACCCCCAGCGCGGTGCCGATCCCAGGATAGAGCGTCGCGGGAAAGAGCGCGTTCAGGTCCGAGCGGTTCGTCCACCCTGAAGGACTTCCCACCACCACGCCGTCGATCACCACTCGCACCGTCCCGCCGCCCGGCGGGTCGGCGCGGCGCGGACCGCGGGACAGCACCCATCCGAAATTGTTGTAGGCGGATCCGGCCACGACGCCGTTCTGCGCCGGCGTGTCGATGGCCCCGAACGGCGTCGTCGAAGTGCTGTTCGCGCCGGTGAGCGTCCGCATGCCGAGCAGAGTCTGGTGGCCCAGGCGATCCTGGGCGTAGGCGTGGAGACGGAACACTCCGGTGCCCTGATTCGGCAGCACGCTGGTCAGCAGCAGGTAGCCCCAGCCCGCTCGGGTGTTGAACGGCAGCGTCGGATAGGCGGCGGCCACGTCGGGCCTGGCGCCAGGAACGAACGTCGCGTCTCCGATATAGACGAGCGTGCCTGCCGCTTCCGGGCTGACGGGATCACGATAAATCTTCACCGCCGTCACCTGCTCGTCGTCGAGCGCCCAGCCGGTCACCGGCATCGAGCCGGTGACGCCGGTGGCATTGTCGAGCGGGGTGTCCATCACGCCAAAGGGGGGCGCGTTGAAGGAGACGAGGCCTGCCTGCGTGATGGTGACGGACTGTGCGGCAATCGTCAGCGTCGCGATGCGGGGGTCCGGACCGGTGTTCGCCTGGATGGTGTAGGTGACGACGCCGCTGCCGTTCCCGGTGGCTGGGTCGACCGCCACGAACGCGGCGTTGCTGACGGCGGTCCAGCCGCAGCCGCCAACCGTCGAGACCGTGACGCTGCCGGACGTTGCCGCGGCGGCCACCGACACGGACGTCGGAGAGAGCGCGACGGTGCAGGCCGTGGGAGCGCTCGAGGGATAGATGAAGGTGAGTCCGGCAAGATCGTCCTGGCCGATCGCCGGCGCCACCGGCGTGGAGGACAGGCAGCACGACGCGTACATGATGGCGGACGTGTCCGCGCTGTGGCCGAGGCCGATGGTATGGCCGACTTCGTGCTCGAGCACCCGGCTGAAGTCGACCGGGTCCCGGAAGGACACCGGCAGGTCGGCGGCGTTCTGGAAGATGATGAAGGCGCTGGTGAAGCGGTTGAACGGCGTGCCGTTGACCGTGCCGCCGTCGCCGACCGACGCCATGCCGCCGCCAACGGAGAGCGTCGGGTTCGAAATTTCGTCGCGGGGGTCCTCGAAGGTGATGAGCGTGGTGCCGAGACTGCTCACCGGTGCGTACGGATCCGACTGGTAGATCGCGCCGGCGTACTGGAGGGTGAGCGAGGCACCGCTCCGGCCGGTCCAGGCCGACAGTGCCTTGCCGATTTCGGTGTCGACGTTGCCGGAGGTCAGCGGCGAGTTGGCCGAGGAGTTACGGTAGTAGCGAACGGGACCATTCGAGTCTGGCTCGGTCCAGCGGGCGCCGAGCCCGTTCCCGAAGGTGAGCAGGGTGAACGCCTCCGAGACGGTGTCGCGGGGAGCGAATGGCGTGACGCTGCTGTGGCGCACACTGGGGACGCCGCGGACCGCGGCGGCGAGCGCACGGAACGCCGAGAGGGATCGTTCCTGGTCCGAGGCCGTCCCTCCGACGACATAGGTGTCCTTGAGCCCGCGGACCAGTCGTCCATCCGTCGAACCGTCGGCGCCCTGCTCGGAGGCGATGTCGAACTTCGAAAAGCCCATCGCGACGCTGTGCAGGCCGAAGCGGCCGCGCCCGAGGCAGACGAGCACCTCGGTTCCCGGTTCGTAGCGGACCTGCCCGCCGACGAACATCACCTCGCGTCCGTCGATACCGCCGAGCTCCCAGACTTCGACCGTGTCTCCCTCAACGCCGGTGAGGTCCTCGATGACGGCCAGTGTCGTGACGGTGTAGATTGCCCCGCCGCCATCGGCCGGTCGCTCGAAGCGGTAGCCGAGCACGCGTGCATGCACGACGCGCTCGGAGAGCGCGATCAGCTCGGCGTCGGTCTTGTAGAGGATGGTGGCGGCGGCGGCCGGGCGCGGCAGCAGGCCGAACGCGAGCCACGCCGCAAACACTATCCGCCACAGACCGGACGCGCGGCCGGGCCGCAGGCGCCTCGCAGAAGGAGGAAGAGCCGATATCAATCGCATAAGGTTCCGTGAAGCGTCGGGCTCGGAACGAAGGTTTGGAGCCGTTGCTGGGGGGGCGAAGGTATTGTCGCCCCTCGCTGGAGGGGCGTCAAGCCGGGCCGTGATCAGCCGGACCGTGATCAGGGATTGCTGACGGTGAAGTAGCGGCTGCCGATGCCCTGGGCGTTGCCCTTGTCGTCGCGGACGCCCCAGGCGATGGAGTGGACACCGTTCGTCAGCTGCGTGGTGTCGAGCAGGTAGTAGCCGAC
>JAYTEJ010000342.1:0-3864 GCA_043735365.1 Acidobacteriota bacterium | reverse complement strand
TAGACGTCGAGCTTGGAGAGGTCGCCGATGAGCGAGACGCCGCCGCACATGTCGCCGTAGAGGGTGGCGTAGCCGAGCGCGATCTCGGTCTCGTTGCCGCAGGAGATCAGCAGGGTGCCGGTGTCGTTCGACTCGGCCATCATCAGCAGCCCGCGGATCCGGGCGTGGAGGTTCTCGCGGGTGAAGCCCTGAACGATGGGGTGGGCGTGCGCCTCGAAGACGGCGCGGATGTGCTCGTCGAGCGCCTGGATCGGGATGACCGTGTAGGGGATGCCGAGCGCGGCGGCGAGGCGCGCGGCGATCGTCCGCGTTGCCTCGGTGTTGAAGCGCGACGGCATGTTGGTCGCCGTGACCTGGCGGGGGCCGAGGGCATCCACGGCGATGGCGAGCGCCAGTGCCGAGTCGATCCCTCCAGACAGCGCCACGGTGGCGCGGCTGAAGCCGGTCTTGGCCATGTAGTCGCGGAGCGCCATGATCAGCGCGTCGTAGGTCTCGCGATCGCGGTCGATCGGCGGCAGAACGGCGGCCGCGGCGGCGCGGCCGGCGCCGACGCCATCCAGCGGCAGGTCCACGATCAGCAGTTCCTCGACGAACTGTTTGCCGATCGCCAGCAGCCGGCCGCTGGCGTCGTAGACCAGGCTCTCGCCGTCGAAGGGGATGATGTTCTTGCCGTTGTCGGCAGCCCCCGCGGTGTTGATGTAGAGCAGCGGCTTGCCGAGGGCCGCGATGTGGGCGCGGATGACGGCATCGCGGGCGTGCCGCTTGCCCGGCCAGAAGGGAGAGGCGTTGATGTTCAGCAGGATCTCGGCACCCTGCGCGGCGAGCTCCTGCAGCGGCTTGATGGCGTAATACTCGTCCCAGAGGTCTTCGCAGATGGAGACGCCGAGCCGCACCGTGCCGCCGCCGCGGAGCGGAACCTCGACCGGCACTCGTGCCGGCGCCTGCGAGAAGTAGCGCTTGTCGTCGAAGTAGCGATAGCTCGGCAGCAGCGTCTTGCGGGCGCGCTGCAGCACCGCGCCGTTGCGAACGACGGCCGCGGCGTTGTACTTGAGGATGCCGCCGCTGTCGTTCCGCGCCTCCGCGTCGAAGTCGATGAAGCCGATCACCGCGGTGATGTCCCGCGCCGCGGCGGCGAGGCGGTGCATGGCGCGCTCGTTGGCGGCGAGAAACCCCGCGTCCTCGATCTGATCCCCGATGCAGTAGCCCGGCAGCGCCATCTCCGGCGTCAGGACCAGGTCGGCCCCCTGCCGCGCCGCCGAGGCGATGGCCTCCTCGATGCGGGCGGCATTGCCTATGATGTCGCCGCTGACGGGATTCAGCTGGGCAAGCGCAATGCGCATGATCTGTCGATGGCTCGTTCCAGCGAAGCCCCTCAGAACGTGGGGAAGAGCTTCTTCAGCTCGTCGGCGGTCGCCGGGCTGCCGTACTGATTGAGCTCGAACGCCTCCGCGTACTTGACGTTGCGGCCCTTCTGCTCGCCGTAGAGCTCCACCAGCAGGCTGCGGTACTGGTTCGCGACGTCGGCGCTGCGCTGCTTGACGGCTTCGCCCAGAAACGCCTTCCGCCCGGCTTCGTCGGTCGGTACGTTCCGGCCGTAGCGCGCCTGCCAGGAATCGGCGTCGGCGAACTGCGACGGCAGCTCGCCGATGCAGTCCCACTTCTTCCCAGCCGCCGCGTCGATGTCCACCGCCAGGATCGGGTCGAACGGATACGGCTTCTTGAAGTTGTCCGAGTAGAACAGGAAGATCGGATTGCGCGCCGTCGCCTTGGTATAGGGGGCGAAGAACGGCGCCGCCACCACCACGGCGGCATCCTCGGCCAGCTTGCCGACGGCGCGGTGATCCGGATGGTAGTCCCACGGACGATGGGAGAGGACGATGTCCGCCTGCCAGTCGCGGATCAGGTTGGCGACCTTCTTCCGCGTCTCCAGATCCGGCATCAGCTCGCCGTCGTGAATGTCGAGGACGTCGGTGTCCACGCCGAGCTTGGCATGGCACGCTTCGACTTCCGCCTTGCGCCGCTGCGCCAGCGGCCCGCCGGCCTGGGAGAAATGGCCGACGTCGCCGTTGGTCAGCGCCACCAACTTGACCTTGGCCCCCTTCGCCACGAACAGCGCCGCGGTGCCCGCGAACTTCAACTCCGCATCGTCCGGATGCGCGCCGAAGGCGATGATCCGCAGCGGACGGCCGGCGGGAATCTGAGCCGCGAGTGACGCCGCGGCGAGGATGACGAGACCGAGAGCACACCAGCGCACTGAACGCATCGGAGGACCTCCATATGACCCTGCTCAGCGTATCGCTAATGGCGCGCCGTTCACAACGTCCGGCGCCGGCGGCGACGCGGACGGCGGGCTATAATGCGCCCCGTGGCAGCCTCTCCCAAACGGTTTTCCCGCCGCGCGCTGCTCCAGCGCGCCGCGGCGCTCCCGGCGCTGGCCGCGGCCTGCGCCGCGCCCCTGGCGCCCGCCTCGGTCCGACGCCGGGAGACCGACGTCACCGTCGTCGAGGTCCAGCACGGCTTCGAGGAGTACCGCTACCGTGCGCCGTACCAGTTCGGAGGCCGCTCCGTCGATCGGGTGACGCTGCTGAACGTGACCTGCCGGGTCAGGACCGCCGCGGGACGGGAGGCGTGGGGCTACGGCTCGATGACCCTCGGGAATGCGTGGGCCTTTCCCGCCGCCGCGCAGGAAGCGGGCCTGGGCGCGATGCAGGCGCTGGCGGGCGACCTCGATCGGCTGACCGCGGCCTGCGGCGAGCGCGGCCATCCGGTCGATCTCTTCCGCGCCCTCGAGCCGCAATATCTGGCCGCCGCGGCCGACCTCTCGAGGCAGCGCCTGCTGGCCACCCCGATTCCCAAGCTCTGCACTCTGGTCGTGGCCAGCGCCTTCGATGCCGCCATCCACGACGCCTACGGCAAGGTCTTCGGCCTGAGCGCCTACCAGACCTACGGCCCTCGTTTCATGACGCGCGATCTCTCCGCGGACCTCGGCCCGCGCTTTCGCGGCGAGTTTCTCGACCGCTATGTCCCGGCCACGCCGCGTCCACAGCTGCCGGTCTTTCATTCCGTCGGCGCCAGCGACGCGCTGGAGGCTGCGGACGTGAAGACGCGGCTCGACGACGGCCTGCCGGACACCCTCGAGGCATGGATCCGGCGCGACGGGCTGATCCGCTTCAAGATCAAGCTCAACGGCGGCAATCTCGACGCCGACTTCGACCGCGTCGTCCGCATCGACCGCGTCGTCAACCGTGCCCAGGCGGCGCGTGGTGAGGCGGACTGGAAGTACTCGCTCGACTTCAACGAGGGCTGCCCCGACGTCGAGTATCTGCTGGAGTGCCTGCGGCGGATCCGGGAGGCGACCCCGCGCGGCTTCGAGCGGATTCTCTACATCGAGCAGCCGACGGCGCGGGATCTCGCGAGCAATCGCGCCAACGTGATGCACAAGGCGGCGAAGCTGCGTCCGGTCGTGATTGACGAATCGCTGACCGACCTCGAGTCGCTGCTGCTGGCGCGCGAGATGGGCTACACCGGGGTCGCGCTCAAGGCCTGCAAGGGGCAGACGCAGGCGATGCTGATGGCGGCCGCGGCGCAGAAGTACGGGATGTTCGTCTGCGTGCAGGACCTGACCTGTCCCGGCGCCTCGCTGGTTCATTCCGCGGGGATTGCGGCGCGGGTGCCCGGAAACGCCGGTATCGAGGCCAACGCGCGGCAGTTCGTGCCGGCCGCCAACGCTGCCTGGGAGCCGGGGTTTCCCGGGCTCTTCACCATTCACGACGGCATGATGCGGACGGGGCAGCTCACCGGTCCCGGCCTTGGGGCGGTGCCGTCCCGGACCGCGCCGTCGCTTCGCCAGCCGCCCGCCTGAAA
>JAYTEJ010000341.1:0-2239 GCA_043735365.1 Acidobacteriota bacterium | reverse complement strand
CGAAGCGGGTGAGCAGGCTGCCGGACATTTCGGCGAGCTGTCCTGCGGACCGGGCCCGGAAGATCAGCCAGCCGTAGCAGGTCAGGTGAAACATCACCGCCCAGGAGGTCAGGCGCGCCAGCGCCGCAGGGCTGGTGATCCACGCATGGAAGCCGCGCCACCGGTCGGCGGCGCGGTAACCGATGAGCAGCAGCCCGTGGTACACGCCCCAGAGCACGAAGGTCCACGCCGCCCCGTGCCACAGGCCGCCGAGCACCATGGTGATCATCAGGTTGCGGCGCGTCCGCGACGGTGTGCCGCGGCCGCCGCCGAGCGGGATGTAGAGGTAGTCGCGCAGCCAGGTGGACAGGCTGATGTGCCAGTGCCGCCAGAACTCCGGGGCGCTGCGCACCAGATAGGGAAAGCGGAAGTTCTCGACCAGCTCGATGCCCATCAGCTTCGAGGTGCCGCGGGCGACATTGGAATAGCCGGCAAAGTCGCCGTAGATCTGGAAGGCGAAGGCGTAGGCGCCGAGCAGCACGTTGACGCCCGAGGGGTGGGCCGAGGCGTCGAACACCTGGTTGACGACGGCGGCGAGGTTGTCGGCGACGAAGATCTTCTGGAAGAACCCCCAGGCGATCAGCCAGAGGCCGTCGCGGATCTGCGCCCGGGTCACCGTGCGCGGCAGGGTGATCTGCGGCAGCAGCCTCGAGGCGCGCAGGATCGGGCCGGCGACCAGATGCGGGAAGTAGGCGACGAAGACCGCGAAGTCCACGAGCTTCCGCGTCGGCGGGATCTCGCGGCGGTAGACGTCGATCACGTAACTCATGGTCACGAACGTGTAGAACGAGATTCCCACCGGCAGCAGCACCCGCAGGGTGACGAAATCCAGGTGCCATCCGACCGAACCCGCGAGCCCGTGGAGGTTGTCGGCAAAGAAGTTGAAGTACTTGAAGAACCCCAGCATTGTCAGGTTGAAGCCGAGACTGGCGGCCAGCAGGAGGCGCCGCCTGACGGGCGACGCCGCCCGGTCGAGCGCCAGCGCGCAGCTGAAGTCGACGATCGTCGAGGCCACCAGCAGGCCGAGGAAACGCCAGTCCCACGACGCGTAGAAGTAGTAGCTTGCCACCAGCAGCAGCCAGTTCTGGGCGCGATGCGGCAGCACCCGGTAGGCGGCGTAGACGACCACGAAGAACCAGACGAACTGGAGGGAGTTGAAGACCACGGGCGGTCAGCGCCCCCCCGGAGGGTCGATCAGCCCGGACGCATGGAGAAAGCGCTCCAGCGCCTCGGCGACGATTTCATGGCCGCGCGGCGTCAGGTGGACGGTCTGCTGAAAGAAGAGGTCGGGCCCGGGCAGCGCCGCCCGCAGCGCTGGCAGTGGGTCGAGCACCGGGGCGTCGAGTCCGGTGAGCGCCTTCTGGAAGCGGACGGTCGCGGCGTCGCGCACGAGCTCGCCCCCGGATTCCGCGACCGCCTGGCGCAGCCGGCCGTAGTCGGCGGTGTCGACCTGGAAGCGCGCCGGCATCAGCATCACCGCCGACCGTGCTCCGGCCGCGGCCGACGCGGCAATCATCGCCTGCACCGCATCCCGGGTCATCGCCAGGCCCCGGGCAATCCGCGGCGCCGGGCGGGCCGCGTAGCTCTGAAGCGGCGGCTCCGGCGGCGCGGCGCTGAACGAGAGACGGCCGGTGGCCTGGCTGAGCCGCAGCCGCAGCACCTGCAGAACCATGCTGCGCCGGACGAGGCGGCGGAGACGGGTGGCGAAGGTGTCGCGCAGGGCCGCCGCGGCTGGCCGCTCGCCCGACAGACGCGGCTCGGAGGTCACCGCCTCCTCGGCGTCGTTGCCGACAAACAGCGTGTCGATCACCAGATCGGGCTGGACGTCGCCGATGATCGATCGCAGCAGCAGCAGTTCCTCGACAGGCCCGTAGCCCTGGACGCCGGCGTTGATGACGCGATAGCGATGGGCCGACGGCGGTTGGTTGAGCCGCTGCTCGAGCAATTCACCGAAGGTCTGCGCGAACGGTACCTGGACGGCGAGCACCAGCGAGTCGCCGAGGATCAGGATCCGGCGCTCGCCGGGCGGCTTCGGCCCGAGCTCCTGGTCGTCGCGAAGGCCGCTGTGGTTGACATCAATCGTGGTGTCGAACTCGGCGGTCGTGAAGCGGACGCGGGCCCCCGGCTTCAGCCGGTAGCCGATCGCCGGGTCGTCGGCGAACAGGCCCTGGAACGCGGGCGCCGCTTCGGAGGATCCCCA
>JAYTEJ010000340.1:0-4753 GCA_043735365.1 Acidobacteriota bacterium | reverse complement strand
GTGTTGTCCATAATCGATCGCATCCGCCTTCAGTCTTTCATGCCCGCTTCGTCATCGTCCAGCGCCACCGTCCGCGGCGGCAAAGACGACCGGCTGATGGCGGCCGGCGGTGCCGATCAGGATGAGCACGCCGACGAGCGGCATCAGCGCCGCCATGAAGAACACCGGCACGTAGCTGAAGCGATCCACCAGCACTCCCGTCAGGTAGGGGAAGAGGATGCCGCTCAGGCCGCCGGCGACGCCGCTCAATCCGGTGACGCGGGCGACCGCCGAGTCCGGAAACAGATCCGACACCGTGGCGAACATGTTCGCCGACAGGAACGTGTGCCCCAGCAGCACCACCGAGATTGCGGCAATCGCCAGCGGAATGCTGTGCAGCAGCGGCACCGCAAAGCTCAGCAGGCAGAGCGTGGCGCCGGCAAGCAGCGTCGCCCGCCGGGCGCGGTACACCGGCAGCCCGCGAGTGATCAGCCAGCCGGCCGCGAGGCCGCCGCCGATGCTGCCGACGTCGCCGAACAGGAAGGTGACGGCGTTGAAGTAGGAGCTGTTGGCGACGCTCAGGTGACGGACGTCGCGGAAGTAGTTCGGCATCCAATAGATGTAGAACTGCACGACCGGGCCGACCCAGAAGCGGCAGAGCATCAGGCCCCAGGTCTGGCGCAGGCGCAGCAGCTGGCGACTGGTCGGGGCCCCGGCGGCGGCTGGCGCGGCGCGGCCGGCAGCGATCAAGGCGGCTTCGGCGGGGGAGAGGCGCGGGTGGTCGGCGGGGTCGCGGTAGAGCAGCCACCAGGTCAGCACCCAGAACAGGCCGAGGAGGCTGGGCACCAGGAACCCCATCCGCCAGCCGTAGCGGGTGGCGATCGGAATCACCAGGAACGGCGCGATGAACGATCCAATCATCGACGCGCTGTTGAAGATGCCGATGGCGAGCGCCCGCTCGCGCATCGGGAACCACTGCGCCACGACCTTGTTGCCGCCGGAGTAGTTGGCGCACTCGCCGGTACCGAGCCAGAAGCGAAACAGCCGGAAGCTCCAGACCGACCCCGCCCCGGCGTGCATCGCATTGCCGATCGACCACCAGGCCACCGCCGTGGCCAGGCCGGCGCGAACGCCGACGCGGTCCATGAACCATCCCATCGGGAACTCGCCGGCGACCATGCCGAGCTGGAACCACGACACGATCGACCCGTACTGCGTATTCGACAGGTGGAAGGTGTCGCGGATGATCGGCGCCAGCACCGACAGCGTCTGGCGGTCGATGAAATTGATGACCGTGACGCCGAACAGCAGGCCGAGAATCAGCCAGCGCACTCAGAGGCTCCGCCTCGCGACCAGCGCGCTTCGTCCGACCGCGGAGGGCACGATCGAGGCGGCGCCGAACCCGGCGTCCCGGAGCCACCCCGACATCTCGGCCACGGAATAGCAGCGCCCCTGGGTCACGTGCATCAGCAGCACGGAGTAGGCTGCGATCGGCAGCGGCCCGGTCTTGCCCTCGTTGAGGAATGCGTCGTGGATGACGATCGCGCCGCCGGGGGCGATGGCCGCGCGCGACGCCCGCAGCAGCTCGCCGACCGTTGCCTCGTCCCAGTCGTGGAGAACGTTCGAGAACAGGTGCACGTCGTAGCCGCCGGGTAGCGGATCGGCCAGAATGTCTCCCGCCACCACACCGATCCGCGGCGACAGGCCGCGCAGCTCGATCGCCCGCCGGGCAATCCTGTCCACCGGGGGCTTCTCGAGCACGTCCCCTCGCATCTCCGGGAAGTGCGCCGCGAACGCGCAGGCGTAGACGCCCGACCCGCCGGCGACGTCGAGCAGCCGGCGCGCGCTCCCCAGATCGAGCCGCGCCGCCAGCGCCTGGGCCAGCAGCCGTCCGCGGCAGTCCATCGCCGCGGTGAATTCCTCGGCAAAGGCTTCGGTCTCCATGGCGCGGTGCCAGTCGGCCTGGTCGGCGCGGCCGGCAAAGCGCGCCGGCGCGCCGGTCGCCAGGACCGTCAGCAGATCCCGCGCGATCGGCCGATCGGAAACCTTCGGGTAGTACGGCCCGAGAAACCACGGCGACGCCGACACCAGGTGCTCGCGGGCGGTAGCCGTCAGGGCCAGCGCGTCGCCGTCGCGCGCCAGCAGCCCCATCGCCACAAACAGCGTCGTCATCACGTCCACCGGCCGGCGGTGGAAGCCGAAGTGCGCGGCGATGTCGTCGATCGTGCCGGGATGGGCGTCGAGCCAGGTGAACAGGTCGAGCCCGCTCAGCGCGGCGATCAGCATGTCGGCCGCGTAGAGCTCGTCGCGGCTCCGGTAGAGCGCGGTCGGATCGGTCTGCGGCGCCCGCGTCAGGTCGTCGATCATCTCCGCCTTTCGCGGCCCGCGCCGCCTGATCCAGAATACCGGGTGAGCGAATCGATATTGCAGCTGACCCGCGCCAGCGTGGTCAAGGACGGCCGCCGCGTGCTGGACGATGTCTCGCTGACCATCCGCGCCGGCGAGCACACCGCCATTGTCGGCCCCAACGGCGCCGGCAAGTCGATGCTGGTGAGCCTGCTGACCAATGCCGAGCGGGCGATCGCGCCTGCCGGCGGCGAACCGCCGGTACGGGTGCTCGGCCAGGCGGTGTGGAACCTGTTCGAGCTGCGCTCACAGCTGGGCATCGTCTCGTCCGCGCTCCATCACCACTTCGTCAACGGCAACAGCGAAGGCTCGATCAGCGGGGAAGCGGCGGTGCTCTCGGGATTTCTCAGCTCGTGGGGCGTGCTGCGCTACGGCAGCGTCACCGACGAGATGCGCCGGCGCGCCGCGGAGGCGCTGCGCGCCGCCGGGGCGTCGCATCTGGGAGCGCGCATGCTGGACGAGATGTCGAGCGGCGAGGCGCGGCGGGTCCTGCTGGCGCGGGCGTTCGCGACGGCGCCGCGGGTGCTGGTGCTCGACGAGCCGACGACCGGGCTCGACCTGGTGACGCGTCATCGCTTCATGGAACGGGTCCGGGCGCTGGCGCGGGCAGGGACGACGCTGGTCCTGGTCACCCATCACATCGAGGAGATTGTTCCCGAGATCGGCCGGGTCGTGCTGCTGCGGGACGGCCGCGTGGCCGCCGATGGCGCCAGGGCGTCGATTCTCACGGCGGACCATCTGAGCCGGTTGTTCGGACATCCCATCGTTCTCGACGGGCTCGACGGGCTCGATGGGGCGGACGGCTACGTCTACGCGAGGCCTGCCGCCGGGCAGCCGGGGGCCGAGCCGGTCAGAGGCTAGCAGCGGCAGGATGAACACCCCCACGGCGTTGACGCCGGTGCACGCCGCATCGGTCGCCCTCGGAGCGATCCTGCTCGGCCACGCCCTGCAGATCAGCAACGGCTTCTACAGCCCGGCGGCGCTGGCCGTCGCGCTGCTGGCGGCGGCGTGCGTCCTCGCGGGGGCGGCGCGCCTGCCTGGACGGCGCGGCGCGGAGCCGATCGTCGCGGGCGTGCTCACCGCGGGGTTGATCTCGAACATTCTGGCGCTGGCCACCATGCCGGTGGGATTCTATCTCGCGCGGCCCCAGCCGTCCGACCATCCTGCATTTCTGGCCGGCCTGGTGGCCGCGGCGTTGTTCGCGCTGCTCATCGCCTTCGTCCCGCGGCGCGCGGCGCGGTGGTGGTTCCCGGCGCTGCTCGCCACCCACGCGCTGCTTGGCGTCTGGCTGGTCCACGCCTCCCCCCGGCCGCACATCGACGTCATGACCGTCTTCCGGGGCGCTCTCGACGCCCTCCGGGACCGCGAGAGCCCGTACTCGATCACCTTCCCGAACATCTACGACAACGAGGCGCTTTACGGCAGCGGGCTGGTGGTCGGAGGCCGCGTCCAGTTCGGGTTCCCGTATCCTCCCCTCAGCCTGCTGATGGTGGTGCCGGCCTACGCGCTGCGGCTCGACGTGCGGTATGCCGAACTGCTATCGCTGGTGGCTGCCGCGGGATGGATCGGCTATTCGGCGAAGGGAAGGGTGGCGCCGCTGGCCGCCGCCGGCCTGCTCTTCACGCCGCGCATCTTCTTCGTACTCGAGCAGGCGTGGACCGAATCGCTGGTGCTGTGCTGGCTCGGTCTGATGATGTATGCGGCCCGCCGCGGCGCCGTGCGCGTCCCGGCGCAGCCGTCGTGGGGCCTGCGCGGAGCGGCGCTCGGCCTGCTCGTCGCCTCGAAGCAGCATCTCGCCGTGGCCTTGCTGTTCACGGGCTGGCTGCGGCGCGACGGCGAGGGGAGGCGGGAGACGTGGGGCCTGCTGATGGCGGCGGGCGTCGCGGCGCTGGCGGTGACGCTGCCGTTTCTGCTGTGGGATCCGTCCGGCTTCTGGCGATCGGTCGTGCTCCTGCAAATCAGGGAGCCGTTCCGGATCGACTCGCTCAGTCTTCTCAGCCACTGGGCGCGCGCCGGATGGCAGCCGACGCCCGGGGCCCTGCTCGCCGCGCCGCTCGCCGCCCTGGGCGCGGGGCTGGCGCTCGCCTGGTGGCGGCTGCCCCGAAGCCCGGCCGGCCTGGCCCTGGCGCTCGGCATGGCCTTCTTCCTGCTCTTCCTCGTCAGCAAGAAGGCCTTTTGCAACTACTACTTTCTCGTTATCGGCCTGTTGCTCGCGGCGGTGGCCGCCGCCAGCCGGGAATTCCCGCTCGAGCCCGCCGACGCTGCCTCACCGGCTCCCGCGTTATCCCGCCGCAGAGAGGACGGCTGAGGCGCCATCGGCCGCGCCGGCGGCATCCGACGCCGACGGGTTGTGCCAGTCGCGCGTGCC
>JAYTEJ010000339.1:0-1558 GCA_043735365.1 Acidobacteriota bacterium | reverse complement strand
CCTGGCTCAGGGACGCTGAACATCACTGTGGCGCGCCAGCGCAACGGCGTGGCAGTGACCGCCGAGTTCAAGTACGCCCGGATGACGCCGTAGACGGGGCGCGGAGCCGCGGCACATTCCGCGGTGCGGTCAATGCGCCGCCGACTCCCCGACGACAGCCCGCGGCTGCAGGCACGCGAACACTTCGCGGTAGAAGGCCGGGTGTTCCCGCCAGGTGGGCGCCGACACCAGCCGGCCGTCGCGGACGCTGTCGGCGGCGACGTAGCGGCCGCCGCAGGTCTCCGCATCGGTGCGCACGTGCTCGTAGCAGGTGACCCGCCGGCCCGTCACCAGTCCCGCCGAGGCCAGCAGCTGCACGCCGTGGCAGATCGCGAAGATCCACTTCTCGCGGCGGTCGAACTCCCGCAGGATGTCCAGGACACGGGCATCGTTGCGCAGGTATTCCGGCGCCCGCCCGCCGATGCAGAGCACGGCGTCGTAGTCCGACACGGTGACCTCCTCGAAGGCCAGGTCGGCGTCGATGGCATAGCCCGGCCCCTCCTTGTAGGTATCCCAGCCGGGCTCGAAGTCGTGCATCACCAGGTGCAGCCGGCGCTTCGACGGAGCCGCCACGCGGGCCTCGTATCCCGCCTCCTGGAAGCGATGCACGGCGAACCAGGTTTCGTAGGCTTCGCCGCCGTCGCCAGTGATGATCAGAATCCGCTTCATCCGAGATCCTTTCGAGGGCCGGGCGCCGCGGCCGCACAGGGCCGGGGGCGCCGGAGTGTTTGCGACAGAGCAGAGGGTATCAGATGGGGTCCGCTCTGCGCGCGGTTTGGCCGCGGGCGGGAGGGGATCCGCGGCTACAATCTCCGGACAGGACCACCGCGGGAGGAATGGCCATGGATCGACGGACGTTCGTGCTCGGAACTGCAGCTGCCGCCATCGGCGCGTCGCGCCCGCTGGCCTGGCAGGCCGCCGCCGTCGAGCTCGGCTCGATCGACGGCAGCGTCAGCGGCAACCAGTTCACGGCGGCCCAGTTCCTGGATTACCTGGCGTCGATCAAGCTCACCTGGGCAATGATTTCGCTGCCGCCGGCGGTGCTGGACGACGACGCGGCCGTGCGGCAGGTCCGCGACCACGCCGATCGCCTCGGCATCAAACTGCAGCTCGCGCACGGATCGGTGTGCCCGAGCGCGAAAGCGTTCAATCCGGCCCTGGGCCCGCTCGAGGCTCAGGTGACCCGTTCGCTCAGGGCCTCCCGGCTGTTCGGCGCCAGCTGCATGCGCTGCATCCTCGGCGGCGATCCCGAGCGCCCGCAGATCGAGATGCACATCGACAACATGGTCAAGGCGGTCCGCGGACTGCGCTCGCGCATCCTCGATTCCGGCGTCAAGCTGGCGGTGGAGAACCACGGCGGCGACCTGCAGGCGCGCGAGCTCAAGGCGATGGTCGATGCCGTCGGCCGCGACGTCATGGGCGTGTGCCTGGATTCTGGGAATCCGGTGTGGATGCTCGAGGACCCGCACCTGACGCTCGAGATCCTGGCGCCCTACGCCGAGACCTGCCACGTGCGGGA
>JAYTEJ010000338.1:0-6567 GCA_043735365.1 Acidobacteriota bacterium | reverse complement strand
CGGGCACGGATCACGCCACGCAACCGGCCGAGGATTTCCTCCTCGGTGTAGGTGTCCACCGCCGACAGCGCGTCGTCCAGAATCAGCACGCGCGGATCGACCATCAGCGCGCGCGCCAGTGCGGTGCGCTGCTTCTGCCCGCCCGAGAGTGTGATGCCGCGCTCGCCGACGGCGGTCTCGTAGCCGTTCGGGAACTCTTCGACGTCCTTGTCGAGCCGGGCCACCATCGCCGCCCCCTGCACCCGGCGCGCCAGGTCGGCCGCGGTCTCCGCCGACGCCGCCGGGACGCCGAAGGCGATGTTCTCGGCAATGGTGTCGGAGAACAGGAACGGCTCCTGCGGCACGAAGCCGATGGCGCCGCGCAGCGTCGCCATCGGGATTTCGCGGACGTCGACGCCGTCGAGGAAGACGGTGCCTGACGGCGGCTCATGCAGGCGCGGCAGCAGGTGGATGAGCGTGGACTTGCCGGAGCCGGTCGCGCCGACGAAGGCGACGGTCTGCCCCGGCTCGATGCGCAGCGAGACGTGGTCGAGCACCGGACGCGCGGCACCGGGATAGGTAAAGACCAGGTCCCGCACCTCGATGGCCCCCGCCAGCGAGATAGCGCGTCCCGCGGCGGTGACGTGGGCGTCGCCGATGTCCGGTTCCGCGTCGAGAATTTCGAGCATCCGCTTCCATGACGCCATGCCGCGCTGCAGCATGTTGGTGACCCAGCCGAAGGCAATCATCGGCCAGCTGAGCATCACCAGGTACGAGTTGAAGGCCACGAACTCGCCGAGTGTGATGCGGCCGCGGATGACCTCGCGGCTGCCGACCCACAGCACCAGCAGCGACCCGATCCCGAGAAACAGCGTCAGACTCGGATAGAACATCCCCTGGAGCCGGATGAGGACGCGGTTGCGGCGGACGTACTCCTCGTTGGCGCCGCGGAACCGCTCGATCTCGTAGGGCTCCTGGTTATAGGCGCGGACGACGCGGACGCCGGCAAGCGTCTCCTGGACGACGGCGCTGAGGTCGGAGAGCTGTGCCTGGATCGCCTCGAAGCGGCGATGGATCGCGCTACCGAAGTACTTGACGCTCAGCGACACCAGCGGCAGGGGCAGCAGCGCGATCAGCGTCAGCCGGCCGTCGATCGAGGTCATCAGCACGATGGCGACGCAGAAGACGAGGACGGTGCTGGCCGAATACATCACCGCCGGCCCGATCATGGTCCGTACGGCGTTGAGGTCGTTGGTGGCCCGCGACATCAGATCGCCGGTGCGGCGCGCCTGATACCAGGCCAGCGGCATCTGCTGCAGCCGGGCGAAGAAGGCGTTGCGCATGTCGTACTCGATCTCGCGCGAGACGCCGATGATGATCCGCCGCATCAGGAAGAGGAACAGGCCGCGGACGCACGCCACCCCGAGCAGCAGCGCCGCGTAGGTGACGAGCTTCTGCCGCGTCACGGCGCGGCCGAGGTCGTCGATCGCGTACTTCAGCACCCACGGGCCCAGCAGCTGGAAGGTGGAGGAGAACACCACGCAAATCAGGCCGAGGAGGAACTGGCGCCGGTAGCGAATCACGAAGGGAAAGAGACGGCGAAACGCGGGGCCCATCCCGATCGAGTATAACAGCCGCCCGGTGTGTTATCCTCGGGTGGCCTATCCCAGCAGGCACTGCGGCCCCTCCGCGACAGGGGCGCGTTTCCCTTGAACCATTCCGGGGCGAGAAGACTCATGCGCACACGTGCCGCAGTGATATCCCTGTTGTGTCTGGCGATCGGCCTCGCCGCCGCGTCGGCGCAGGCCCAGTACTCGGTCAAAAAGGCCTCCGACCCGGCCACCGGAGAGAAGTACCACGTCGAGGTCACCGGCGCGCTGTGGAGCCCCACTCCCGACATCGTCATCAGCAGCGAATCGCTCGGCATCGTCGGCTCGAGCATCGACTTCGTCAACGACCTCGGCATCGCCAAGACCCGCTTCCGGCAGATCAAGGTGGTGCTGCGGCCCGCGAAGAAACACAAGCTGCGCTTCGAGTACACGCCCATCACCTACGACGCCGAGGGCAAGCTGACCGCGGACGTGGTCTTCAACGGCATCCGCTTCCCGGTCACCATCCCGGTCACCACCAACCTGCAGTGGAAGGCCTACCGCTTCGGCTATGAGTACGACTTCGTCAGCCGCGATCGCGGCTTCGCGGGATTGATTCTCGAGGCCAAGTACACCGACGTGCAGGCGACGCTCCATAACATCCTCGCGACCGAGTTCGCGCGGGCCCGCGCCCCGATCCCGGCGATCGGCGGTATCGCCCGGGTCTATGTCGCGCCCAACATCTCGATCACCGGCGAGTTCAGCGGCATCAAGCTGCCAGATAACGTCACCAACGACTATCGCGCCAAGTACTTCGACTTCGACCTCTACGGCACGGTGAACTTCACCAACAACGTCGGCGCCCAGGTCGGCTACCGGTCGTTCGACGTGCTTTACAAGGTGCACAGCGACGAAGGGATCCTCAAGCTGAAGGGGCCGTATTTCGGCGGCGTGGTTCGATTCTGATCGCCGCGCGCGTCAGTCGAGGGGCCTGACCCAGAGCCCCAGGAAGCGGTTGTCGAGGTTTCCGGGGCTCACCTCCGATGGACGGAAGCCGCCGCTGGCTTCGATTGTCAGCAGCGCCGCGGTTCCACCCGGCTGGAGCGGCACCTCCAGCCGGCGCTCCTCGCCCGCCGCCATCACCGCCTCGACCTTCCACGCACCGGACGCCAGCTTGACGCCGTTCTGAACCGGACCGTTCCGTATCAGAAGCGCTACAGCGTGGTGCGGCTGCGCGGCCTGCAGGACCACCGCCGACGTCCGGGCGCCGCCCACCCAGAACGCCTCCGGTTCGGCGAAGCTGCGGTTGTCGAGAAAGAAGGCCGTGGTCTCGCCGTAGCGCACTGCGCGCTGCGCCACTTCGGAGGTCAGGCGCGCATCCGGCGGCAGGATCGACAGCGCGGTGACGGTCAGTCCTTCGATCGATCGCCGGGCCTGCTCGTCGCCGCGGACCACGATGGCGCGGACGTCCACGGGGAAATCGAGCTCCACAGGCGGCGCCGGGCCGGCCAGCGGCTCGCTGGTGAGCGAAAACTTTTCCCGGCCTATCCCCACCATCAGCCAGCCGGATGCGTGCAGCCCGCGCGGCTCGAGGCGGTAGCGCCCGGCCGGCAGCAGCGGAATCTGGTAGAGCGGTCTGTCGTTCTGCCCCGCCCCGCCGAGGGTCGTGGATCGCTCCGGTTCGATGCGCAGCGTCCGGGGCACGTCATCGGCGCGTATGCGGCGGAGCGCCGGCAGTTCCAGCGCCAGCAGCCGGGGTTCGGCGCCGATGCGCCGGAGCGCGCCGAGCTGCGCGGCGGTCTCGGTGGCGCCGTGGACGCCCGCCAGCCGCCAGCACACCGTTACCGCCACCATCACCGCCACGGCATAGAGGGCCATCGTTGCCGCCGCCAACGCCCCGCGCGAGCGGACCGCTCGCGTCCCCTCTATCGCCCGCAGCGCCGCCGCGGCGACGGCAAAGGCCGCAGCCCACACCAGGATGTCGCGGTAGAGCAGCTTCTCGCTGCCCCGCCACCACACCGGCAGGCCGCGCGCGAGCTCGGCCGCCGGGCTGAGCCACTCGAGCCAGATGGCATAGCCCTGACGGACGTTGTAGGCCATCCGTCCGCCGCCAACGAACACCAGAGCCGCGGTGGCGAATACGGTGCCCCCGAGCGCCGCGACCGCCGTAGCACGGGCCGAGCGGCGGCACATCGTCTCCCAGCTGACCGCCGCCGGGATCGCCAGCATCGGCAGCATCGGCACGGCGAAGCGGGCCGGGGCGCTGCTGCCGCCCCACCACATCGCGAAGTGGGTGACGGCCAGCAGGTACGGCAGCAGGATGAACAGCAGCTCGAAGCCGAGCCTCCGGTGCAGCCGAGTCGCGGCCATGCGGAACAGGCCCCAGAGCGCGAAGGCCAGGACCGGCGCGTAGGCCAACAGGCCGAAGCGCTGATCGAACAGCAGGCCGGCGAGGCCGCCGGGGATGAAGGCCATCGAGCCCTCCTCGTTCGCGTAGGGGGCCGACGGGTCCGGCGTGCCGTAGATGGCGATGAAGAAGCCGAGCCAGCAGATCGCGCTCACGGCCGGCAGCAGCAGAAACGCTACCGCCTTGCCGGCGGCATTGCGGTTGGTGCCCAGCCTGAGGAGGACGAGCGCGCCGAGCCCGCCGGCAATCAGCGCGAAGCGGGTGTGCAGCCACGGCAGCAGCGCCAGCGCCGCGCCGTGGAGGAACCACGGGCCGACCCGTTCGTCGCCGGTCCCGGCATCGCGGCCGGCGCGCACGAGCGCCCAGACACCGGTGAGCACCAGCACGCCGCCGGCGCCGTCCGGGTAGACGGTGAAACTGTGGAAGACAGCGCTCGTCGAGAGGGTCACCGCCGCCCAGCCGAACCACGCGGCGTCGGCGCGACCCGTCTCCAGCCAGGCCAGGTACCAGGCGAGTCCGGCGCCGGCCGCGGTCAAGAGAATCAGGAAGATCACCACGCCGCGATACCCGCCGATCGCGAACGCGGGGGCAATCACCGCCGGCAGCCCGGGCGCGTGAATCGAATAGATCTCGCCGTTGCGGCCGTGGCGCCGGAAGTCGGGCTTGGGCAAGTCCCCGGCGAAGTAGGCGCGGTAATCGCCTCGGCGATGGTTGTTGGCAATCCGGATGTCGCCGTCGAGGAGCAGGCTCTGGGTGATGATCAGATAGTGGGGCTCGTCGCCTTGAGGGATGGAGGGGGATACCGACCAGGCCGCCACTCCGTAGACCAGCGCCGCCGCCAGCGCCGCCGCCAGCCACGGGCGCTTCGACAGCCGACGTCCCGCCAGGTTGCGGATGCGCGCCTCGATCCCTTCCATCGTCGGCGTCGAGGCGGCCAGCGACAGTCCGACACCAGTCCACACCAGCAGCAGGATCGGTCCGGACCAGATCAGGAAGGCCGCCGGCAGCACCCGCGGCATCCAGGCCAGGACCACCAGCAGCAGCGGCCAGAGGGGCGCGAGCGAGGCGCCCGCGCGCCACGCCGCGAACACGACGACGCCAGCCGCGGCCGAGAGCAGGAGGGGAATCGGCGACAGCGGCAACAGCCCGAGGCGCGGTCCACCGGCCGCGATCAACGCCAGCGTGCCCTGCGACAGCCACGCCGCACCGGCGGTGCACAGCGCAAGAGCGGCGGCAGTAAGAGGGGACACGGATGGCCGGGCGCGGATTGGCGTTAGAATGTCCGGCATTCTACATGGAGCGACGTCCGGATACCATCGCGGCCGGCGCGCGGCGCGCCGCCGTCGGGTGTGCGGCCGCGCTGGCGCTCGCCGTCCTGATGACGTGGCCGCTGGCCGCGGGATTCGGCCGTCTTGGCCGGACGACGACGATGGACGGCCTCTACAGCATCTGGAACATCAGCTGGGTCGCCCGGACCATCGTCGCCGACCCCGTCCATCTCTTCGACGCCAACATCTTCTTCCCGCATCGCCATGCGCTGGCGTTCTCCGAGGCCAACATCTTCGGCGGCCTTGTCGCGGTGCCGGCATGGTGGTTCACCCGCAACCCCTACGCCGCGCTGAACAGCGCGCTGATCTTCGCCTTTGCCTCGACATTGATCGGCACGTTCCTGCTGGCGCGCCGGCTCTCCGGCAGCGCCGCGGCCGCCGCCGTGGCCGCGATCCTGTTCGCGTTCTGCCCGTATTTCTTCTCGCACAGCGCTCACATCCAGCTGTTGATGGCGGGCGGCATTCCTCTCGCCATGCTCGCGCTCCATCGTCTCGCCGACCGCCCGACGCCGCGGCGCGGCCTCGCGCTCGGCGCCGCCCTTGGCGTGCAGGCGCTGGCCTGCGCCTACTACGGCATCTTTGCCGGGCTGATGGTCGGCTACGGCGTGATCTTTCTCGCCGTGACGAGAAGGCTGTGGCGCGTCCGGACCTACTGGACCGCCGTCGCCATCGCCGCGGCGACCTCGGTGCTGCTGGTGGCCCCCTTCTTCCTCCCCTATCTCTCGATGCAGCGCGACGAGGGGTTCCGGCGGACGATAGCTGATGCGGTGCGCTATTCGGCGACTGCTTCGAGCTATCTGGCGTCGCCGGCGCATGCGCACCAGTGGCTGTTCCGGATCGCCCGCGGTCTCGGATGGCGCAGCGGCGAAGTGCTGTTCCCGGGGATGCTGCTGGTCATTCTGGGGCTGACCGGCGTCGGGCTCGTGCTGCGGCGGCCGAGCGCGGCGCCGGCAGCGCACGGAGACGATCGCGAGACGGCGCTGCTCTATGGCTCGCTGGGGCTGCTTGCCTTCTGGGCGTCCTTCGGCCCGGCGGCGGGACTCTACACCGTGATGTTCCGCGCCATTCCGCTGTTTACGTTCCTCCGCGCGCCGTCGCGCTTCGGCCTCGTGACCGCATTCGCGCTGGCGGTCCTGTCGGCGCTGGCGATCGCGCGGGTGACGTCCGGACGGAAACAGGCGGGCCTGATCGCCGCGGTGCTGGCAGCGACCGGTGTCGCGGAGCTCAACGTGCTGCCGTTCCCGTGGGAGCGGGCGCTGCCGGT
>JAYTEJ010000337.1:0-2077 GCA_043735365.1 Acidobacteriota bacterium | reverse complement strand
CGCGAGGACGAGGATGACTCCGGCGGCGAGCGCCGGCCGCACCCGGGCTGGCGCGGCGGGCGGCGCGGTCGGGCCTGGCCTCAGCGCCATGGTCCGGTCAGCAGGGCGCTCGGCAGGGGGGGCACTGGGGGGACATCGTACACTCGGTTCGGGGTTCCGGGTTCCGGGTTTCGGGTTCGGGGTTCGCTGAGCGCTGGGCGCCATGCGCTGATGGCTGCCGCGTGCGTGATACGCTGCCAGCGGGGAGTTGCCACTGTTTGTCGACCGCATCCGCTGAGAAGAATGCCACCCGCGCCGCGCGCAAGAGTCTGCTGCCGCCGTCCTACGAGCGGACGCTGGGCCATGCCCGGCGGGTCGAGCTGGCCGAGGACCGCCAGATTCGCGAACGGAACAAGATTAGTTACCGCTTCGCGCACTGGCCGATCTGGATCTGGGTGTTCTTCATCGCGCCCGGGCCGCTGACCTTCGATCTGTTCTATCGCGGCTTCGATCGGAGAATGGCGCTGTGGCTCGGGACGGTGCTGGTCGGCACCGGGATGGCCGGGCTCCGGGGGCGCCTGCCGGGGGTCGAACCACGCCCCTACATCCTCCGCTTCACCGAAGATCGTCCGAACCCGCTCTACCGGCGGGTTTGCTACACGCTGGCCTGGAGCGAGGTGATCGCGTTCGCGGTGCTGAACATCACCGGGCTGGCGATGGCCATCGCCACCGGCGCCTGGCGGATGCGGCAGCTCTACGACGTCGCCTACTTCCCGATCGTGATCACCGTCTGGCTGCTCGGCGCGTTCGGACAGCTGCCGCGGGTGAAGCGCTCGACCCAGAACGAGGGACACGAGCGCCGCTATTTCTACGGCTCGGTGTGGGCGGTCTGCATCGCCCAGCCGGTGCTGTGGTTCCTGTGGCGGGCGTTGCCGCGGTCGACCACCGCGGACGCCATCAAGCTGACCGCCTTCCTCGGGATTCTGGCCTACGTCGGGAACATGGCCCGGCGCGGACGGCTGCCGCGCACCCGGCCGATCGTGCCGGGCGAGCTGGCGGTATCGGACTGAGCACGGGCGGCGCGGGCCCCGATTCACGGGTCCGGGGCCGCGGAGACACGCCGTCATGAGCACAGTGCAACTCGACCCGCAGGGACTGATCGGCGCCTGCCCCTCGTGCGGGCAGCGCAACCGCGTCGCGTTTGCCGCCCGTCAGGCGCGCTGCGGAAAGTGCCGGACCGAGCTGCCGCCGGCCGCGGAGCCCATCGAGGTCCCGAGCGCGGCGGCCTTCGATGCCCTGGTGGCCGGCGCGAGCGCGCCGGTGGTAGTGGACTTCTGGGCCCCCTGGTGCGGGCCCTGCCGCATGGTGGCGCCCGAGCTGGTGAAGGTGGCGGCATCGAATGCCGGGCAGCTGCTGGTCGTCAAGGTCAACACCGACGCGCTGACGGAGCTCGGCGAGCGCTTCCGCATCCGCTCCATTCCCACCATGGCGGTATTCCAGAACGGCCGGGAGGTGGCCCGGACGTCGGGCGCGATGCCACCGGCGCCCAGGGCGGACGCGGCGCCACCGGCGCCCAGGGCGGAGAGGTGCGGTAGGATGGCGCATGCACCGGCCGCGTGCGGGCGCCGCTGACCCTCTCGTCCGGCGCTTCGGCGCGTTCGCGGCCGAACGCTTTCCCCTCGCGGCGGCGGCGGCGCTCGAGGCCTTCGACCAGGCCGGCGGCAGCCGCGCGCACGACGAGGCGGCAATCGAGGCGCTGCGGCCGGCGCTGGCCGCAGCCCTGCGGCGCGCGTTTCCGCCCTTGCCCGCGCTCGACGACATCACTCCCGGGGTCACCTCCGGCCAGCGCATGGCGGCTGCCGTTGACGAGATCGTCGAGGCCGGCGACGGCTTCCTGCGCCGTGCCGCGATTCGCGCCTCGCTGACCGCCGCCGAGCGGCTCGAGATGCTGCGCGGCATGCTGCTGACCCGCGCCACCGACAATCGCCTCAAGCTGTTCTTCACGAGCGGAGAGATCCGCTTCCGCGACGCCCCCTTCCAGGGCAAGGGCTTCCGCTCGCTCGGGCAGGAAGCCATCTACGCGGCGGGTATCCGGCTG
>JAYTEJ010000336.1:0-2803 GCA_043735365.1 Acidobacteriota bacterium | reverse complement strand
CCGCCGTACGGCGGACCGTCCACGGTCAGGGCACCGAGCCGCGCCTGAGCGCCGGGCCCGTCGAATACGAAGCCCGCCTGCGGCAGGCCGTTGCTGTACTGGCCGCTGAACGGATCGACGTCGAAGCCGCTGTCGAGCAGCAGCCATCGATCGGAATGGTCCGGGTCCGAGACGGACGCGATCGCATCGCCGCTCGACGTCGCCAGCACGGCGTTCGCACGCACGTTGCTCCGGACCCGGACGTCCACGGTGATCGGCGCCGCGGTCGGGTTCGAGAGAATCTCGAGGTAGCGGGCAAAGTAGGCGGACGACACCAGGATCTTCCGCGTCACGTTGAGCCCGGCAACGCCGTTCTGGGCAACCACGACTTCACGGCCGTCCTGCTCCGTCGTCCCGATCGTGGCGCCAGTAAAGGGATAGGACGCCCCCTGTGAGACGAGATCGAGGACGAAGCCAGAGGTCGGCCCGCCGTAGTACCCGACATACACGCCATTCAGCCCTGAGCGCACGGATCCGTCGCGCTGAATTTCGTACGGCATCACGTTGCCGTCCTTGACGGTCACGGGCAGGGTGACGGCATTGTTCCGCAGCAGGATGTCGAGATTCAGCGTGTCGCCGTCGCGCGTCAACGACCCGGTGGACTCTCCGAGCAGCCCGCGCACCGCGTCGCCGGCGCTGGCGATCGCCTGACCCACGGCCACGCCGTCGACGCGGTAGAAGCCGGCCGCGTCGCTGGTCGGGCCGTTATAGGAGCCGAAGTCCGGATTCAAGCCGCGGACGAGGACCACCACGCCAGACGCACTCGACAGATCGGGATTGATCACGCGTCCGGTGATCGAGCCAATGCCGACCATGGTGATGTCGCCGGCAGCCACCTGGCCGTTCGTCGTCAACGAGACGGTCCGCGCCAGGCCGCGCTTGCGGCCCTGGGCGTCGAAGGCCACGACGGTTGCGCTACCCGGGACGCGGATGCCATCGAACCGGTACGAGCCATCGGCGCCGACCGGGGTCCGGGCGCACTGGTCGCACAGCGCGACCGTGGCATCATCCGCTGGCGTCTGCCCGTCGGGCCGCCGGACAACCCCGGCAATGCTCGCGGTGGGTTCGAGGGCAAGGGTGATGCGCTTGACCTCACCGGCCGACAGCGTGCTGTAGAGACCTCCGGACAACCCGTTTGCGCGCGCGGACACGCTCAGGTTCCCGGCAAGCACATTGAGCAGCAGAACCGTCCCGTCGGCGCCGGTCACTCCCGCGAGGCTGTCTCCACCCTGGCCGTTGGTCGCCGAGACCGTCACCGCCGCTCCGGGCAGCGGCACGCCGCCGGCGTCCGTCACCAGGACCTGCACGCTCCCCTGGGCGAACAGCACGACATCGAGCGTCACGGCCGATGCGCCGGCGGCAAGGGTCCCGCTCGCGCGGCCGAACGCGCGGGTCCCGGTCTCCCGCGCCTCGATGGAATAGACCCCGAGCGGCACGAAGCCGAGTGCGTAGCGTCCCTGGGCGTCGGCCTGCGTCGTCAGTGAAGCGCCCGCCACCGTGAGCGAGACGCCGGCGAGCGCCACCGGCGTGACCCCGTCGGCCCGGAAGATCGTGCCCTGTACCGTCACCGACGCGGCCATGTGGACGTCGAGCGTGAGCACCTGTCCGTGGCTCTCGAGCGCGCCGCTGGCGACGCCGGCCAGGTTCGTGCCCTGTTCGTGCGCGAGCACGGCCACGTTGCCGACAAACACCCCCTCGACCCGATAGACGCCGTTGCCGTCGGCGGTGGTCTGCACGTCCGGCGCCGCGCCGAAGAGGCTCGTGGCGGTGACGGTCACCGGAATGTTCGGCAGCGGCACGCCGGAACCGCTCAGGATTCTGCCGGTGACGACGCCGCGGCCCAGGAAGATAATGTCGGCGCGCGCCTGCTGCCCGGTGGCAATCAACGCCACCACGGGCGGACGTCCGCGGTTGCCGCCGGGATCCGACGCCACGAGCACGTAGCTGCCGAGCGTGACCAGGGGGAACTCGTAGCCGCCGTCGGCCCCGGTGAAGACCGTGTCGAGCGGCGCCGACAGGTCTCTGACGTCGAAGATGTCCACCCGCGCGCCAGTTCCCGCCGGTGTCGTGCCGCCCGACAGATAGACGACGCCTGAGATCGCGCCGGCAGGAAGCAGGACCACGTCCTGCCGGGCAAAGCCGTGCGCGCCGCTCAGTCGCCCGCGCGCATAGCCGATGAGCTGCGTCAGGGGATCGCGCACCTGCACCACGAAATCGACCCCGCCGGAGTCGTCGATGCCCTCGACGCCGTAGTGACCGGCAGCGTCGGTCACCGCGGTCTGGAACCTGCCGCCACCGAACGCCCCCTCGCTGACGGTGACCACGGCCCCCGCCACCGGCACCAGCGCCGGGCTGAGAACGACGCCGGCGACGACGCCGCCGCGGACCACCACCGTGATGGCGCCGCGCGGCACGCCAGCCACCAGCGCCGTGACGGTGGTCGTCCCGCCGGCAACGCCGTTGATCTGCAGCGCGGCGGTCAGGTCACCCTCGGGCACGAGCACAGACGCATCGGCGCGGGCGATTTCGGGCTGGCCCGAAGCGAAGTCGAGGCGCAGCCCCCCGGCGGGGGCTGGAGCGCTCAGCGTCGCCACGATCTCCGCCTGCTCACCGGCGGCGATCAGCAGCGAGGGCGGCAGCGTGACCTCGGTCACGGTGTTGACGGTCAGCGCCAGCGTCGCCGGAAGGCTGGCGTTGCCGAAGATGTCTGTGGCGACCGCGGCAAGCGTCAGCACCGACCCCGTTGCCGCGCCCGGCGGCACCG
>JAYTEJ010000335.1:0-3213 GCA_043735365.1 Acidobacteriota bacterium | reverse complement strand
CGCTGGCGCGGACGCGGGTCCTCGACGCGCTGGCGCACTGGTGCGGCCGGCGGCCCGCCCTGCTCGAGAACGCGCGCCCGGAAGCCAGCGTCGCCATCGGCGCGGCGTTCTATGCGAGGGTGCGCAGCCGTCCCGACACCGCGCGGCGATGGCTGATCAGGGCCGGTGCCTCGCGCTCGTACTACATCGGCCTGGCCGGCGAGGGCGCGGTGTCGGCCGTGTGCGTCATGCCTCGCGGCACCGAGGAGGGTACCCGGTTCGCGCTCGGCCGGACCTTTACCGCGGTCGCCAACCAGCCGTCCTCGTTCACGCTGTACAGCAGCTTGTCCCGGGCCGATCCGCTCGACGTGGTGATCAGCGTCGCGCCCGACGACGAGGTGCACCGCCATGCGCCGCTGGTCACCGCGCTCAGATACGGCAAGCGATCGAGGCGGGTGCCGATCGCGGTCCGTCTGGCCGCGGCATACACCGAGACCGGGACGCTCGAGCTGTGGTGCGAGTCGGTGGAGACCGGGCACCGCTGGCGTCTGACGTTCAGCCTGCGCGGCGCCGAGCCGGAGCCGTTCGACGCCGCGGAGGAGGAGACGGCCGCGGCGCCGCAGGCGCCCGCCGTGGTCGTGGCGGAAGAGGCGGAGGCCAGGGCCCAGGCCCTGGTTGCCGGCGTGTTCGGTGCGGGGAGTGGCGCGGTGGCGCCGGCCGAGCTCACGGCGGCGCTCGAGATCGCGCTCGGCCACGGCAAGGCGTCGTGGCCGCTCGGCGTGCTGCGATCCCTTACGGACGCGCTGATCGAGCACGCGGCGGGGCGGAAGCAGGATGCGGCGCACGAGGCCCGCTGGCTGAATCTGGCCGGCTTCTGCGCACGGCCCGGCTTCGGCGCACCGACCGACCCGTGGCGGGTGGCGGAATTGCGGCGGGTCTATGCCGCGGGCCTCGCTTTTCCCCGGGACGTGCAGTGCCAGGTGGAGTGGCTCGTGCTGTGGCAGCGGGTGAGCGGCGGGTTCACGCCCGGGCAGCAGCGCGAGCTCGCCGGGCGGGTTGCGGCGCAGCTCGGCATCGGGCAGAAGAAGAGCGCGCGCCTCAACGCGCAGATCGACCGCGAAGCATGGCGGCTGCTCGCGGGCCTCGAGCGCATCGATGCGGCGGAGCGGGTGCGACTCGGCGACTGCCTGGCCGGGCTGGTGCAGAAGGAGCCGCGCAACACCGCGCGCGTCTGGGCACTGGGGCGGATGGGGGCGCGCAGTCCCCTTTACGGGCCGCTGAACGCGGTGGTCCCCGGCGCCGCGGCCGCCCGCTGGATCGGCGCCCTCCTGGCGCTGCGCGAGATCGGCGCCGAGGCCGCCGAGGCCGCGGTGCGGCTCGGCGCGCTGACCGGCGATCCGGCCCGCGACCTGGCGGCGGACGTACGGGAGGAGGCGGCTCGACGGCTGATCGCGGCGGGCGCGGCCGCCGAGGTCGTGGCGGGGCTGGAAGTCGTCCGGCCGGCGGACCCGGCAGCGGCGCGGGATGCGTCCGGTGAATCGTTACCAGAGGGGCTGCGGCTCGAGGCGTCGTCCGACGACCTCGAGCCCGCGCCTCCCATGCGAGGCAGGTAGGCCGATGGAGAATGTCGTCGATGTGCTGGTCGTGGGGGCCGGACCGGTGGGGCTGGCGTGCGCTATCGAGGCAAAGCGCGAGGGTCTGAGCGCGCGGGTGGTGGAGAAGGGGGCGCTGGTCAACTCGATTGTCGGCTACCCCGCCCGCATGGAGTTCTTCTCCACGCCCGATCTCATTGAAATCGGCGGCTATCCCTTTCCGATTCAGGGCTACAAGCCGACGCGGGAGGAAGCGGTCGAGTATTACCGCGGCGTCGCCGCCCAGGAGCAGCTCGACATCCGCCTCTACGAGCGGGTGGAGCGGATTGACGGCGGCGTCGGCCGCTTCACGGTGCGCACCGATCGGGGCGAGCACCGGGCCGCGCACATCGTGGTCTCGACCGGCTTCTTCGATCAGCCCAACCGGCTGGGCGTGCCGGGGGAGGATCTGGCGAAGGTGACCCACTACTACCGCGAACCGTACCCCTATGTCCGGCAAGCGGTGGCGATCATCGGCGCGCGCAACTCGGCGGCCAAGGCGGCGCTCGACTGCTATCGCCACGGCGCCAGGGTCACGTTGATCGTCCGTTCCCCGACCCTCTCCGACAAGGTCAAATACTGGATCCGGCCGGACCTCGAAAACCGGCTCAAGGAAGGGAGCATTCGCGCCTTTTTCGAGACCACGGTGGAGGAGATACGGCCGGCGTCGATTGCCTTGCGCACGCCGGAGGGGCCGGTGGAGATCGAGAACGACTGGGTGCTGGCGATGATCGGCTACCACCCGGACTATTCATTTCTCGAGCGCCTGGAGATTGGGATTGGCGACGATGCGGCGCGGACGCCGGTGCTCGATGCCGCGTCGTTCGAGAGCACCCGGCCGGGCGTCTATCTAGCGGGGACCGTGTGCGGCGGCTACCAGACCGGGCGGTGGTTCATCGAGAACGGCCGCCATCATGCGCGGCTGATCGCCGAGCACATTGCCCGTGGCCGAGCGGAGCGGATTCCCTTCGACGAGATGCACTGGAAGACGGCTGAATAGATGAGCCAGCGTGGAACGTTCCCGGACACAATCGCCGTGCTCGCCGTTGCTGAGGCGTATGGAACGGCAGAGGCGTTTTGATTGGCTACAGCGGTTTGGCCTCAGATCCCAAAATTTCGGCTGGTTTTTACGTAATGGTGTAAGTCCTACAAACGGCAGAGTTTTCCTGCCATCTTCAGCCTGGCCGGGCACCAGATCGTTCGCTTTAATAAGGCGCAATTCAGCCGTTTCCAGAGCTGGAACCGACCTTGCCCTCGATTACTGACGGCGGCCAGCCGCCATCACCAACTTATCGACGTCAGCTTCACACCGGGCTCCGCGACGCGTCTGCGCAGCGGCCCCACTGACCTCCGCGCGCGTCTGCGCCCGGTGGGTGGCAGCTGTGAAGCCGCTTAGCCGAGGAAACTCCATCGTTATGACCATCCGTAATCAGTCTCCCCACGCCGTCCTGCTGTGCGCCGGAAGCGTTGCGTGCGCCCTGCTGTTCGCCGGAACCGCGAGTGCGCAGACGATCACGCTCAGAGACGGGAACGCCACGACATTGCGGGGAGGCTCTTACGCGACCAAAAGTCTCGGCAGCGCGCCGGTGATCGAGACACGCGC
>JAYTEJ010000334.1:0-5421 GCA_043735365.1 Acidobacteriota bacterium | reverse complement strand
CGCCCTTCGGCGCCGTCCACCGCAATCGAGCCGTCGCCAGAGGTCAGCGTCAGGTCTCCCGAGAGCTCCTCGGCGCGGATGCTGCCGTCGCCGGTATGCAGCTCCACCTGGCCGTTCACCCTGGCGATCCGGATGGCGCCGTCGCCGCTTCGGGCGCGGATGTCGGTCCGCCGCGGCACCGAGACAATCAACCGGGCGCTGGCCGACGAGTGGAGGCGGAATCCGGCGAGCGGCTGCCGGTCCGGGTGCTTCACCTCGACCTCAATCACGCTGCCGTCCTGGGACGCCGCCACCTCGATGGCCTCGATGGCGGCGCGGGTCGGGCCCCGCTTCTCGATCTCCACCAGGACTTCGGGCTTGTCCCACGATCGAATTTCGATCGACCCGTCGAACGTCGCGACGCGGACCACGGGCGTGCCGGAGACCGCGAACCGCTTTTCCTCGCGGGTCATCTCGGCCTGGGAATCGACCGTCACGGTACAGGCCCCGGCCACCAGCACCGGAAGCAGGAGCGCGCAGGCGGGATGAAGCCGTGTCATACCCGGATAGACGGATGGGCCGCCCGGGGCGTTCCGGGAAAGTGGGGGCTACCGGCCATCGGCGGACCAGACGAGGGCGCCGCCGACGAAGGTATGGATGACCCGCAGCTCACGGTCGAGGACGGCGAGATCGGCGGTCGCCCCCGGGGCGATGACGCCCAGCCCCTGAAGGCCCAGCGCCCGGGCCGGGGTGGTCGCGCACACGGTCGCGGCATCGACCAGGCTCAGGCCCATGGCCGTCACCAGCTTGGCGAAGGCGCGGTCCATCGTCAGCACGCTCCCCGCGAGGGTACCGTCGTCCAGCGTGGCGGCGTCGCCCACCAGGATGGGCCGGCCGCCGATGGTCGTCCGGCTGCCCACCGGCAGGCCGGCGCCGGCGGTGCCGTCGGTGATCGCCATGATCCGGGAGGTCTGCTTGGCGGCGAGCGCCACCCGCACCATGGCCGGATGGACGTGGACGCCGTCGCAGATGAGCTCGGCGGTGACGTCTTCGTGCTCGAGCACCGCGGCCGCCAGACCGGGCTGGCGGTGGCCGAGCGGCGTCATCCTGTTGAAGAGGTGCGTGGCCTGGCGCGCCCCGGCATCGACGCCGGCCATCGCTTCGTCATACGTCGCCCCCGAATGGCCGAGCGAGACGTGATGGCCGTGGGCGGTGAGATCCCGAATCAGATCGAGCGCCCCTTCGATCTCCGGCGCGATCGTGACGATGCCGACGTCCGGCCGGGCGGCGGCGATTTCCGCGATGATGTCGGGCCCCGTGAACTCGCCGTCGGCGCGAGCGCCACGCGGCAGCCTGAGGCAGTCGACCGGCTGCGCGCCGTTGAACTCGGGGTTGAGAAAATTGCTCTCGAGATGCGCGGGCAGCACCCGCGCCGACATCGCGGGTGGGTGCGCCCTGGCGGCGGCGACCGCCTGCAGCATCGTCCGCAGCGCCTCGGGTGCGCAGGCAATCGTCGTCGGGCAGAAGCCGGTGACGCCGTAGCGCGCCAGCCGCCGCGCCATCGCGGCGATGACGTCTCCCCCCTGCAGCGTGTCGAGCCCCTCGAGGCCGTGCACGTGGACGTCGATGAAGCCGGGGACGAGGTAGCAGCCGTGGAGATCGAGGGCGGCGGTGGATCCGCCGGCGCGGGGTCCGGCGACGATCTCCGCGATCCGCGAGCCCTCGAGCACCACCGACCCCGGGCTGAGCAGCCGGTCGGGAAGAACGATATCCGCGCCTGAAAGAATCATCAGCTCACCAGCAGGGGATCGGCGGCGCCGTCCGCGTCGGCGTCGTGGGGCCAGCGCAGCTTGCGTCCTGCGAGCGGCAGCGGTCCGGCCCCCTCGGCGCGGAACACGGTGCGGTCCGCCCGGGCCAGCTGCTGCCGGAGGCGCGGTTCATCCGGCGCCCAGAAGACGATGACGCCGGCGCCTTCGGCCGGCGGGAAGTCGCGGTCGTCGATGTAGTCGCGGTCGAGGGTGACGATCGTCCGCGACCACTGCCGGGCGAGGCGGTAATGCTCGATGTCGCGCGCCCGCCGCAGGTCGTCGTGCTCGATCACGAAGAGCACGTCCCAGCCGAGGCGCTCGCGCATGAAGGCGACGATGCCGCGGGGGATGTTGGCGTCGGCGTAGATCCGGGGGGCGTCGCCGAGCGCCCCGGCGGTTGCGGTCAGCTCTGACGACAGCGTTCCCACGGCGTCAGCGGTGCCGGTCGATCTCGGCGGGCTGGTGGCCGGGAGGCGCGGCATCGGTGCGGCGCGCCGCGGTCGCCTGCCGGAGCAGATCCGCGACCATCGCGTCGCGCTTGTGCACCAGCTCCTTGCGTGGACGCCGGTTGTTGGCGGACCCGACCGCGTACTCGCAGAAGAGCGGAAAGGCGATGGTCGAGTCGCAGTAGGCGACGACCGTGTCCGGCAGCACGCCGGGGTTGACCTTGCCCCAGCTGACCGCCTCGGCCGGGGTCGCGCCCGAGAGCCCACCCCAGACCACCTGATCGGTGGTGATCTGGATGAAGTAGTCGTTGCCACCTTTGGGGATGCCGTAGACCTCCCAGAGCGTCGGCTGCCCCTGGAGGTAGAAGTTCTTCGGCGAGCCGCCGCCGAGGATGACGCAGCCGTTCTTCTCGCCGGCGAGGATGATCGCGCAGATCTCGTTGACGTCGCGGTTGGGATCGATCATCAGCGAGGAGCCGTTGATCAGCTCGTGGTAGGCGATGTTCATGCCGATCGAGCTGTCGCCGGGCGACGAGGTGTAGATTGGCAGCCCGGCCTGGGCGGCGCGCGCGACCACCGAATACTCCTCGCAGCCGGGCTGGCGATCGAGCAGGTCGAGCCCGAGGCGGTAGTGGAATTCCGAGGTGGCGATTGGCCCGGAGAGCTTCGAGCGAACGAGGAAGTCGCGGATGTAGGCGTCGGTCTCGAGCAGCACCGTGGCCGGGAACAGCACGTCGTAGATGCGGATGATGCCCTGCTCGTAGAGGTCGACGTCGTTCAGGAACGGCGAGCCGCGGTGCAGGGTGAAGTTCAGCGCGTAGTGCAGGTCGTGATAGAGGTTGGCGCCGGTGCTGATGATGAAGTCGACCAGGCCGCGGTCGATGAGCTCGATGGCGCAGCCGCCGAGGCCGGCCGGGGTGAGCGCGCCGGCGATGGTCAGTCCGATGGTGGTGTCGTGCTCCGGGGCGAGCATCTTGTCGGCGAAGATGTGGCACGCCTCCGACAGCCGCCCGGCGTTGAAGGCCTGGAAGCCGCCGTCGATCAGCTGGCGCACGTCGGCGCTGCCAGTCGGCCGGTAATAGGTGATGGCTTTTCCCGCGAGGTACTCCGACTTGCTGTGGCCCGGAGACCCGGGCGCTCGGTGGGGCACTGACGACCTCCCGCGTTGGGGCCGGCAGCGGCCTCGCGCGATATGCCGGCGCCAGCCGCACGGCTCCGTTAAGATTAGCATCAGACGGAAGCGCTGGCGGGCGAAATCCCTTGACAGCAGCGCGGGTCCGGAGCGAAGGTAAGCGCGCTTTCCCAGCGGATTCCCCGGACTTGATGATGCCTGATTCGATCGCCCATCCCGGCAGCGCGGCGCTGGTGATTGGTGCCGCGCTCGTCGTGGTGGTGCTGGCGCTGCTGTTCTTCTGGCACCGGGGCCGTCCGATGGCGGGTCCGCACGTCTTCCGCGCCAGCCGCCTGAGCCGGGGGAACCTGCTGTTCCCGACGCAGGTGGCGGTCACCGGCACCAGCGTGGTCCACTACACTCCGGAATGGGTCGGCGGCCGTGAACAGTCGATGCACATCGCCCACATCGCCTCGGTGGCGGTGGACCGCAACCTGTTTTTTGCCGACGTCATGATCGAGAGCTCGGGCGGCGCCAGTCCCGTGCTGTGCCACGGACACCGGAAAGCGGACGCAATCGAAATGAAGAAGCTCATCGAACAGTTCCAGTCGGACTATTACCGCCGCGGCGGCGGGGCGCGGGACGAGGAGCCGCGCCGATCATGACCTCCGACAGCGCCGGGGCGGAGCGGCGGACGGAGCCGGGCGAGCTGGAGACGCGCTTCCACGCGCTGGTGCAGTCGCCGCTGCGCGCCGGGCTGCTGCGCTTCCTCTGCGCGCGGCCCGACGAGTCGTTCGAAGTCGAGGCGCTGATGCAGACCTTCGGGCGCATGCGGCTCGACATCGAGAACTGCCTGCGCGAGCTGGTGACGGTCGGGGTGGCGCGGAAGATCGCGGGATCGGGCACGCCCCGCTACGCGCAGCAGCCGCCGGCGGCCGACCCGCTGCGCGAACTGCTCGACGAGTTCCTGGAGCGGCGGGCGGCGGTCAGCCACGAGGACCGTTCGCCGTCGGTGCAGCGCTTCCGCGAGATGATCGGCCGCGACGAGAAGATGCTGGTGGTGTTCGAATGGATCCGGACCGCGGCGAAGTCCGACATCTCGGTGCTGATCCTCGGCCCGACCGGCTCGGGCAAGGAAGTCGTGGCGAAGATGATCCACGAGCTCAGCCGCCGCGGCACCAACAAGTTCCAGGGGGTCAATTGCGCGGCGCTGCCCGACACCCTGTTCGAGTCGGAGCTCTTCGGCTATGAAAAGGGAGCGTTCACCGGCGCCCACGATCGCAAGCCGGGCCGGCTCGAGCTGGCGAACAACGGCACCCTGTTCCTGGACGAGATCGGCGACCTGGCGCTCATCGGCCAGGCCAAGCTGCTGCGCGCGCTCGAGGAGAAGCGCTTCGAACGGCTCGGCGGCAACGACCCGATTGACGTCAACTTCCGCCTCATTTCCGCGACCAACCGGCCGCTCGACCAGTACGTCCGCGATTCCCGCTTCCGTGAGGATCTCTATTACCGCGTCAACGCCTTCTCGATCCGCCTGCCCTCGCTGCGCGAACGCGCCACCGACATCCCGGTGCTGGCGCAGCGCTTCCTGGCGCGCTACTGCGCGGCCAACGGCCTGCCGCTCGACGGCAAGAGCTTCGCGAAGGAAGCCACCGACCTGCTGCTGCAGTATCACTGGCCCGGCAACATCCGCGAGCTCGAGAGCACGGTCGCGCGCGCCGCGCTGTCCTCGCCGGGCCGCGTCATCCGCGGCACGGATGTCGAGTTCCTGCACGCCAGCGAGACGCCGGCGGACTCCTCCCGCCAGCGGCTGCCGTCGCTCGCCGACGCCGAACGGACCCACATCGTCCGGGTGCTCGAGGCGGTCCACTGGAACAAGAAGCGGGCGGCCTCCGTCCTCGAAATCAGCCGCGGCACGCTGTACCGAAAGATCGTCGAGTACGGCCTGGAGAACGACCAGCGCCCCGCCAAACCGGCCGCCGCCCCGAACGCCGGCTGACCCCCAGGACGCCTGACAACCAGAATTGTCAGAGTTGAGATCGCTGTACCAAAACCGCACACTGCTGAGCTTGGCCCT
>JAYTEJ010000333.1:0-4312 GCA_043735365.1 Acidobacteriota bacterium | reverse complement strand
GCCATCTCGGGCCCCCGGTTCCGCAAGGTGCTCACCCTCAACGGGCCGGTGGATGATCTTCCGGGACTGGTGACCGCCTACATCGACGCCATCCTCGCTCAACGCGCGCGCTGACGCCTCACGCGTTTCCCGATCACACTCACTTTCCCCCTGAATTTATCTCGCGGCGCAGTCCCGGTCGGGCTTGCGTCTGCCCGGGCAGGTCCATAAGCTGGAGGGAATGGGTATGGCGCAGTGGATGCGGATCCTCGACACGGTCGGCGGCCTCGCGCAGATGACCGGAAAACTGTTGCCGCGCCCCGCCGAGACCGGGATGGCGCAGTCTCAATCCGGGGACGCGCTCGCCGGGCCCGGCGCTATCGAAGCGCGCCTCGCCGGCGTCGTTGTCGCGGCCCTCAAGGAAGCGTTCGATCGGGACCGCACCCGCATGGAGATGGAGCGGTCGCAGATCGAGGCCGAGCGCAAGCGCGCAGACGAGCTGCTGGCCGCCGAGCTGCGCCGGCAGGCGTCCGAGCGATCCCTCGGCCAGCTCAAGCTGATTGCGGTGATGGCGGCGGCCGGGTGGGCGCTGTCGGCGCTGCTGGCTGTCTGGCTGCCCGGGATGCATGGCGGCCCCTCACGCGTCCTGCTTGCGGCCGGCTGGCTGCTCGCCTTCGCGGCGCTCGGCTGCGCCTTCGCGGCGGGCCAGCGGATTTTCACGGCCGACCTCTCGTCGGCTGCGACCCACTCGGCCCCTGGAGGCGCGGCCGCGGCGGCGGCCCCCTGGCTGCTGCTCGCTTCACTTGCCGCGATTGCCGCCGGCATTCTCACGGCGCTCTGAGGAGAGACCTTCCCGCATGATCACTGTTTACGGCGCCGACTGGTGCGAGGACACGCGGCGGGCGCTGCGCCACCTGCGCCGCCTCGGCATCCGCCATCACTATCTGAACGTGGACGAGGATCTCGACGCGCTGCGAGCGGCGATGGCGCTCAACGACGGCCAGCGGTGTACGCCGACGGTCGATCTGGGCGTCGGCGGGCCGCCGCTGGTGGAGCCGTCCAACGACACCCTGACCGAGGCGCTGGTCGAGCTCGAGATGCTCACCCGCGAAGATGCGCACGGGCGGCTGTCGCTGCAGAACGTCGGCGATCTGGAACGCGTCGTCCGCACCGGCACGGGCGCGGCGCTGGTCGTCGCCGGCGCCGTGGCGCGCACGGGACTGCGATGGCCGCTGCGCATCCTCGGCGCCATCGTCGGCATGTCGGGGGTGACTGGATGGTGCCCCGCCTACCAGGCGGCCGGCGTCACCTCGCTCGACGGCCCCGGCGACCGCCCGGACGAAGCGCGCCGTCTGTCATGGCTCGGGAAGCGGGCAGCGGCTTGATGAAAAAGACCGACAACAAGAAGGCGCACGACGCCAGGGCCGACGACCGCAAGACCGCCGCGATCCTGTCGGCGCTCGCCGAGGCGCGCCACGACGATCCATTTGCCGTGCTCGGCCCGCACGCCGAGGGCACGGGCGTGGTGATCCGCGCGTGCATTCCGACCGCCGAGCGCGTCACCGTCCGGCACGCCGGCGCGGAAACGGCGATGACCCGCCGCCATCCCGGCGGCATCTTCGAGGCGGTGATGCCGGGCGCGACCGAGGTGCCGGACTACCGTCTGAACGTCACCTACGGCGGCGGCTCCACCGCCGTGCTCGACGATCCGTATCGCTACGGCCCGGTGCTCACGGATTTCGATCTCTACCTCTTCGGAGAAGGCACCCACACCAGGATCTACGACAAGCTTGGCGCCCACTTGATGACGGTCGGCGGCAACGACGGGGTGCATTTCGCCGTCTGGGCCCCGAACGCGCGCCGCGTCAGCGTCGTCGCCGACTTCAACTCGTGGGACGGCCGCCGCCATCCGATGCGCAAGATCGGCCTGGGCATCTGGGAGATCTTCATCCCCGGCATCGGCGTCGGCCAGAAGTACAAGTTCGAGCTGCTCACCGCCCACGGCGAGATCCTGCTCAAGTCGGATCCGTTCGGCTTCGCTTTCGAGCTGCCGCCGCTGAACGCCTCGATCGTGGTGCGCCCCGACTATCAGTGGCGGGACGCGGCGTGGATGCAATCGCGGGAAGCCCAGGGGTCGTGGTTCGAGAAGCCGCTCAGCGTCTACGAAGTGCATCTCGGGTCGTGGGCGCGGGTGCCGGAGGATGAAAACCGCTACCTGTCGTACGCCGAGCTGGCGGCGCGGCTGATTCCCTACGTCAAGGAGATGGGCTACACCCACATCGAGCTGCTGCCGGTGATGGAACATCCCTTCTCCGGCTCGTGGGGCTATCAGGTGATCGGCTTCTTCGCCCCGACCAGCCGCTTCGGCAGCCCGGTCGAGTTCAAGGCGTTCGTCGACGCCTGCCACCAGAACGGCATCGGCGTGATTCTCGACTGGGTGCCGGGACACTTTCCCAAGGACGCCCACGGCCTCGCCTCGTTCGACGGCACCGCGCTCTACGAGCACGCCGATCCGCGGCAGGGCGAGCACCGCGAGTGGGGCACGCTGATCTTCAATTACGGGCGCAACGAAGTCCGGAACTTCCTGCTCGCCAACGCGCTGTTCTGGCTGAACGAATACCATATCGACGGCCTGCGCGTCGACGCCGTCGCCTCGATGCTCTATCTCGATTACTCCCGCAAGGAAGGGGAGTGGATCCCCAACCGCTTCGGCGGGCGCGAGAACATCGACGCCATCGAGTTCATCCGCCAGCTCAACACCCTGACGCACAGCGAGCAGCCCGGCTCGATCACCGTCGCCGAAGAGTCCACCGCCTGGCCCTCCGTCAGCCGCCCGACCTATGTCGGCGGGCTTGGTTTCACCTACAAGTGGAACATGGGGTGGATGAACGACATTCTCGAGTACATCCACCGCGATCCGATTCATCGCCGATGGGATCATCACCACCTCACCTTCTCGCTGATTTACGCCTTCAGCGAGAACTTCGTGCTGCCGTTCTCGCACGACAAAGTCGTGCACGGCAAGGGATCGATGTTCGACAAGGTTCCCGGCGACGCGTGGCAGAAGGCGGCGACGCTGCGGGCGCTCTACGGCTTCATGTACGCCCACCCCGGCAAGAAGCTGATGTTCATGGGCTGCGAGTTCGGGCAGGGGCGCGAGTGGAACTACGACCACAGCCTCGACTGGCACCTGCTCGACAGCCCGCTCCACGGCGGACTGAAGCGGTTCGTCCAGGATCTGAACCGCGTCTACGCCGCCGAGCCGGCGCTCCACCAGGTGGACTTCGAGCCCGCCGGGTTCCAGTGGATCGATTGCAACGACAGCGACAACAGCGTCGTGTCGTTCATCCGCCGGGCGCGCGACAGCAACGACTTCGTCACCGCCATCGTCAACTTCACGCCCGTGCCCCGCGACGGCTACCGCGTCGGCGTCCCGCGCGGCGGCGAGTACCTCGAGCTCGTCAACAGCGACAGCGAGCTCTACGGAGGCAGCAACCTGGGGAACAGCGGCACGGTCTCGACCGAGCGGATCGCGGCCCACGGCCATCCCGACTCTTTGCGCCTCAACCTTCCCCCGCTCGGCATGCTGATTCTGAAGCCAAAGTAGGAGTGCCAAGGTGTCGGGATGCGCCGCGGTGGCAGGGTACAGGGTGCCAAAGTGCCAGGGTCGCGGCTCGCCGAGAGCTGTTCCAGAGTGCCAGTGGGCAAAGGGTACAAGATGCTGCGGGGCCACGATAAAAAGCCAGGGGCCAGGGGGAGATTCCCGCGCATCACCCCGCTCGGAGACCCGCGCAGGACGACACTCCCCGCCGCACCGTGGAACGTGGCCCCCTGTCTAGTGCGCCGCTGCCGCCGGCCCGCGCGGCCGGCGCATCAGCAGGACGAGCGGGAGCAGCAGCAGGAAGATCAGGCCGAGCATGCGGAACAGCTGGACGAACGAGACCATCGCCGCCTGCTTCGCCACCGCGCCGAAGAGCGCCGCGTAGGCGCGCTGCGCGGCGGTGACCGGGTCGGAACCCGACGCGATGAAGCCCTGGCGGGCCGACTCCAGCCACGACTGGGACTGCGGCGAGTACGCCGTGACGTGCGCGCCCATGACGTTGATGTATTCCTGCTGCTTGCGCGCCAGCAGCGAGCCGGTGGTGGCGATGCCGATGCTGCCGCCGAGATTGCGCATCAGGTTGAACAGGCTGGTCGCATTGCCCATCCGTTCCCTCGGAATCGGATCCATGCTGATCGTCGTCAGCGGCACGAACAGCGCCGACAGCCCCAGCCCCTGGAAGAACTGCGGCCAGAAGATGTCCCAGTAGCCGGCGTTGAGATTCAACTGGCC
>JAYTEJ010000332.1:0-7408 GCA_043735365.1 Acidobacteriota bacterium | reverse complement strand
ATGGTGTCGAGCACGAGGCGGTGCTTCCCGGGGATCTGGTCCAGCCAGTCGTCCTGCGGGTGCGCCGCGGGCTGAAACGGTCCTGCACTGGCGCTGACGGATGGCTGCGCCCCGCCGATGATACCGAACACCGCAGCACCGGCGCTGAGGCGCGAGAGGAACGAACGGCGCGCGACGGACATCAGGCGTCGATCTTCTGACATGGCGTCTTCCCCTTACGGGATCGGTTGAACGGGTGGTGGCCCGGCCGCGAACGCGGCGGAATTTGAGGGAAGTATAGATCAAGGTACTGGAGTGCCAAAGTGCCAAGGGCCGCGGCCGGAAGTGGTGGCTAGGCCCCGAAGCGGAACTTGCCCAGACGCGCGAGGATGGTCGCCTTGAGATCGTTTTCGGACATCGCGGCGGTGAGATCGACGTCGGCGTCGGCGACGGCGTCGAGCAGCGCACGAATCAGCTGGGCGCGGCTGATGGCGGCGCCGCTCTGGGCGCGGATGTTGGCGGCCAGGCGATCGAGGAACACGATCTGCCGGTTGAAGAGCACGACGGTGACCTTGGTCCAGGCTTCGTCGTGCACCGGCGGACGGCCGGGCTTGCGCCTGGCGGCCGCCGTCGGCCGCGTCGACGCAAAGATATCCGTCGAGGCCTTCGGGGTTACGGTCGGGCGGCGCCGGGCCATCTGCTCTCCGGTGTTCCCGCTTCGGCGCCGGCGTGGATTTTTCCACCCCTAATTATCGAACGCCGCAGCTTGTTGAGTTGGACGCTATTCAACACTGCGGACGTAGTTTACTTCAAGCTCAACCATTAACTCCAGAGCTGCGGCCGTGGATTCTTCCATCCCGAATCTACGATCCGCGGTGGCTCAGCGCGGCCGTCAGTGGCGCAAGTTTCGCAGCCGCTCGAGCACTTCCCCCGACAACCGGCGGAAGGCATCGGCGGCTCTCGAGCGAGGGGCCGACTGGAAGATGGTGCGCCCGACCGCGGGCGCGGTCTGCAGCGCCTGGCTCGCCAGAATCTCGGTGTGGAAGACATGGTCGCGGTACTGCGCCCGCACCCGCTCGCGCAGTTCCGAGGCGGCCGTCCTCGCCGGATCCACCATCGTCAGCAGGATCCCCAGCAGCCGGGTGCGCGTTCCGACTCGGGCGCGCACCTTCTCGACCGAGGCCAGCAGTCCGTCCAGCCCCTCGACGGCCAGGTGCTGGGGCGTCACCGGGACGATCAGCGCATCGGCCGCGACGATGGCGTTGACGCCGACGAGCGACAGGTTGGGAGGGCAGTCGAGGATCGCCATCTCGTAGCGCTGCCGCAGCCGCTGCATGCACTGCTTGAGCGCCAGCTCGCGCCCGGGCACGCCGCTCAGGGCGAGGTCGGCATTGGCGAGCTCGACCGATCCAGGGACGATGTCCATGTGAGGCACGGAGGTTGGCCGCGCCGCCTGGATGAGCGGAGTGCCGTCGAGCAGGCAGGCTGCCGAGGACGGCCGGAGCCGGCCGCGGTCGATGCCGCACCAGAGAGAAGCCGAGGCCTGGCTGTCGAGATCGACGAGCAGGACCCGGCGCGTGGCGCTGGCGAGGGCGGCGGCGAGGTTGACGGCAACGGTGGTCTTGCCCACCCCTCCCTTGTTGTTGACGACGGCGATGACAACCGGCAATCTGTCCATCATTCTATCCATAATTACCGCAAGCTGCACAGACTGGAGCGGCTGTGCAATGGCGGCGCCAGCATCGGGCACCACACCGCTCGCGCCTAATGCGCGCAGGTTGCGGCACTCCGCCGCAGCCGGCAGCGACCGGCAACAGAACTCGACAGAAGCGCCCGAGTCCGGTTTCACGACACTTCACCGCCGGGGCGACGGCCGGGCCTTATAATTTCCGCATGTCCAGCGCCGCCGCCGTGGGTCCTGTCTTCCTGGGTATCGATCGACTGCTCGACGCCGACCGCGGCCTCGTGACCGGGCGGCGCATCGGCATCGTCTCGAACCCCGCCTCGGTGGACCGCGGGTTCCGCCATTCCGTCGATCGGCTGGTCGAGGCGCCGGACGTGCAGGTGACGGTGATCTTCGGTCCGCAGCACGGCTTCAGGTCCGACCTGCAGGACAACATGATCGAGACCCCCCACGCGCGCGATGCCCGCCGGCGGGTGCCGATCTACTCGCTCTACAGCGAGACCCGCGAGCCGACGGCGGAGATGCTGCGCGACGTCGACGTGCTGGTCATCGACCTCCAGGATGTCGGCACGCGCGTCTACACCTACATCTACACCATGGCCAACTGCCTGCGCGCCGCCTCCCGCCACGGCGTTCACGTCGTCGTCTGCGATCGCCCCAATCCGATCGGCGGCATCGAGGTGGAAGGCAGCCGGCTCGAGCCGGCGTATGCGTCGTTCGTCGGGCAGCTCCCGATTCCGCTGCGGCACGGCATGACCATCGGCGAGATCGCGCGGCTCTTCAACGACGCCTACGGCCTCGGCGCCTCGCTCGACGTGGTGCCGCTGGCAGGCTGGCGGCGGTCGTTCTACCACGACGAGACGGGACTGCCGTGGGTGATCCCGTCGCCGAACCTGCCGACGCTCGACAGTGCGATCGTGTATCCCGGCGCGGTGCTGTTCGAGGGCACGAAGCTGTCCGAGGGGCGCGGCACGACCCGGCCGTTCGAGCTGATTGGGGCGCCGTGGATCGATGGCGAGCGGCTGGCGGACGAGATGAACGAACGGGGGTTGCCCGGGGTGCACTTCCGCGAAGCGTTCTTCGAACCGACGTTCCAGAAGCACGCCCGCCAGACCTGCGGCGGCTGCCAGCTGCACGTCACCGACCGCACGGCGTTCAGGCCGGTGCGCACCGCGATCGAGCTGATGGCCGGCTTCCGCCGCCAGGACGTGGGGCGGTTCGCGTGGCGCGAGCCGCCATACGAGTACGAACACGATAAGCAGCCGATCGACATCCTCTACGGAGCGGATCGGCTGCGCTCCACGCTCGACGGCGCCGGCAGTGTCGACGCCCTGGTGGCCTCGTGGGCGCCGGACGAAGAGTCGTTCCGGAAGGAGCGGGAGAAGTATCTGCTGTACGGGTAGCCGGCAGCGGCTTTATTGCTTCCGCACCGTCGCCCTGGCCTCGCTGATCTGGCGCGCGTGCTTGTGCGCGTGGCCGGCGTAGATTTGCAGCCATCGCTCGACGCCGAACGCGCCTCCGCGGGTGTGGGTGCCTTCGCGAAGCCAGTCTTCAGGCTGCATCCGCTCCAGCAGCTCCGCCGTCGCCTCGCGCGACCATCGAAACAGCTCCAGCGCGCTTTCGTGGGGCCGGTCGTAGTGCAGCTTCCGGGCGTACTCGTCCTGGTCGTAGCCCTGAATCGTCGGCCGCTCCTCCGCCAGCAGCGCCCGCAGCCGCATCGCCGCCGACATCTCGCTGTCGGCGAGATGATGCACGATCTCCCGCGCCGTCCACTTGCCCGGCCCCGGCCGAGCGTCGAGCTCTTCGGGCGTGATTTTCTGCAGCACCTCCACCACCGCCGCATAACCATCCCGATACTGCGCAATCAGGTTTTTTCGTTCGTCAGAATCCACGTATCCTCCACCGCTCAGCGGCCGGCTCTCCAGCTTTGACCATCAACGTTCAGCTGTCAGCATCAATTCTCAGCGAACCCCGAACTCCAGGTTCATCCCCTCGTCTTGGCGATCCCGGGCGCCTTCTCTTCCTGCGCGGTCTGGGGCACGAGGTGATGCGCGGTCAAGTGTTTCTTCAACTCCTCGAACGCCTCGCCCACCGAGTTTACGTGGCAGAGCAGCTTCAGATCCTCTTCGTTGATGGCGCCCCACTCGGCCAGCGGCTCGAGCCGCAGCACCTGGTTCCAGTACTCGCTTCCGTACATGATCACCAGCAGCTTCTTCGACAGCTTCCGCGTCTGCGCCAGCGTCAGGATCTCGAACAGCTCGTCCATCGTGCCGAAGCCGCCGGGAAAAATAACCAGCGCCTTGGCGAGATACGCGAACCAGAACTTCCGCATGAAGAAGTAGTGGAAGTTGAAGACCAGTTCGTCGGTGATGTAGCGATTCGGGGCCTGCTCGAACGGCAGGCGGATGTTGAGGCCGACCGACTTCCCGCCGGCCTCCTTGGCGCCGCGGTTGGCCGCCTCCATGATGCCGGGCCCGCCGCCCGAGCAGACGACGAAGCGGTGGCGCTGGGCATCGAGCGACAGGCTCCAGGTGGTCAGCTGCTTGGCCAGCGATCGCGCGTCCTCGTAATATCGCGACCATTCGACCGCCTTCTGGCTGCGCTTGAGCGCGGCCTTGTAGTCGGCCTTGCGGCGTCCGGTGGCATTCTTCAGCTCGCGCAGGTTGCGCTGCGCCAGCGACCGGCTCTGCACCCGGGCGGACCCGAAAAACACCACCGTGTCCTGGATGTTGTGCTGGCGAAAGCGCCTCAGCGGATCGAGGTACTCGGCGAGGAGCCGGATCGGCCTGGCGTCGGTGCTGTCGAGGAACTCGTCGTCTTCGTAGGCCAGCGGATGGTCGTCGTTCACCAAAAAACTGTATCATCTTCTGCACACCGCAGGAGCGGCCACACGCGCGGAGGAGCGATGCAGATGATGGGGCGGAAGAGCAGATGGATCGCGCTGGCATTCTCGACGGCCGTCCTCGGCCTGGCGGCGATGCCGGCGGCACAGCAGCCGGCGTCCAAGAGCGGATGGGATCTTCCGCCCGAGGCGAAGACGCTGAAGAGCCCGCTGACCGTGGACGCGAAGGTCATCGCCTCGGGCAAGGCGACCTTCAAGGAGAAGTGCCAGAAGTGCCACGGCCCGCAGGGCAAGGGAGACGGCCCCGACGCCGATCCCGATGCGGCCGAGGACATGGATCTCACCACGCCGAAGCGCGCCTCGCGCAACCCCGACGGCGTGATTTTCTACAAGGCGTGGAACGGCCGGAAGAAGCCGAAGATGCCGGCGGTGAAGGAAGACCTGACCAAGGAGCAGCTCTGGGCGGTAGTCGCCTACGTCCAGACCCTTCGCAAGACCGCCACGCCGTAGGCGGTCGCTACAGCAGGCGCGTCACCAGCTCGCCGATCAGATAGCCGATCGCCGCGACGCCGAAGCCGACGACGAACATGTCGCGGCCGCTGCTCCAGATGCCCCGCCCGGTGAACAAACTCCGGGCGGCGCCGATGGCGAAATGGGCGGTCATGCTCAGCACCAGCGACGTCCACACCGCGGTCCAGTGCTCGAGCCAGAAAAACGGCACGATGGGGATGAAGGCGCCGATCGCCGTGGCCGTGCCGGTCACCATTCCGTCCCGCAGCGGGGCGAGCTCCGCCGGATGGATGTTGAGCTCCTCGCGCACCATGGTGTCGAGCGCTTTCGGCGGGTCTTCCATGATGGCGCGGGCGGTTTCCCTGGCGCGTTCGGCGGTCAGTCCCTTGGCCTCGTAGATGATCGCGAGCTCTTCCTCCTCGAGATCCGGCATCAGCTTCAGTTCCTGCCGCTCGATGTCGATCTGGTGGGCGTGCACTTCCGCTTCGCTCTTGGCGGCGAGGTAGCCGCTCGCCCCCATCGACAGCGCGTCGGCAATCGCCCCGGCAACCCCGCTGATGATGACGATGTGCGGGGCGACGTCGGCGCCCAGTATGCCGGCCACCAGCCCGAAGTTGGCCGTCAGCCCGTCATTGAAGCCGTAGACTACGCTCCGCAGGTAGCCGCCGGACCCGCCGACGTGCCACGGCTCGCCGTCGCGGCCCATCGCCTCCGCCAGCGACCGCGCATGCACCGCCGAGTCGTTGGCAATCTCGAGCGCGGCGGCGTGGGTGTCGCGATGGCCGGCCTGGCGCGCCATCCCGAGGTAGGCCTGCACTTCGCGCCCCTCCTCGGCGAGCATCATCGGCAGGACCAACGACGTCCCGAAGCGCCGCGCGGCCCAGGCCAGCAGCCGCGTCCGCGTCGCCGTGCGGTAAGGCGGGAGCGGCCGTCCGCTGGCGCGAAAGAGCTCTTCCCACCGGCTGGCATGCTTGTCCTCGACGATCGCCAGCTTGTCGAACAGCTCCCGGAGGTGCGGCGTGGTCTCGACCGCCGCGAGGGCGCGGTAGAGGTAGGCGGCGTCCCGCTCGTCGCGATAGTGTTCGTCCCACGACTCATCCGCCCGCGGCTGCGGCTCTCCGACGGCATCCATGCGATCCAGCATAGCTGCTTTACTCGCCGGCGGGCCAGCCGGTAGGATCCCGCAGATCATGGCCGCCGCCACTTCCCCTCCTCAGTACTCCGGGTTCGATCACGCCATCCTCATTCGCGCCTCGCCGGAGCGGGTGCTCGAGGCCTTCTTCAACCCGGAAGCGCTCGCGGCCTGGTGGTTGACGCTGCGCTCGGTCACCACGCCGCGGCCGCTCGGCATCTACGCGGTCGAATGGCTGCCAACCGCCGAAGCCGACCCCGTGCTCGGGCGGCTCGGCGGGGTGTTCTACGGGATCGTGATGGAGCACAGGCCCGGCCGGGAGCAGTTCGTCGCCGATGCCTGGTGGATACCACCCGACACCGATCCGATCGGGCCGATGGCGCTGCAGGTCGAGTGCTCGCGGGAGGATGACGCCTGCCGGCTGCGGGTGCGGCAGTCGGGCTTCGAAGACACGCCACGCTTCCGACGCTACTACGCCGTCATCGAGCGCGGCTGGCACATCTCGATGGCGGCCCTGAAGGCCCATCTCGAAGGCTGATCGCGCCGGCCCTGGGGCTCAGCCGATCCGCTGCACGTTGACGAAGTTCGCGTCCATCTGGCTGACGTCGGCGCTGACGTTCACGAACACCACGACCGCGCCGGGCAGCAGGATCGACCGCTCGAGCAGCAGACGCTCGAGGCGGGCGATGTCGCGATCCTCGGTCAGCACGGGCACGACGCCCCAGTAGAGGGCGAGCGTGCCGGCCACCCGTTCGCTGGCGGTGGCGGCGAACACCGGCGTCGGCGGCCGGAGCGCCGAGAGCAGCCGCGCGGTCTTGCCGCCGCGGGTAACGGCGACGATGGCATCGGCCTCGTCTGTGGCCGCGAGGGTGAGCGCCGCTTCACACAGGGCGCGGCTGTGGCGGGTGTTGGCCGGGTCCATCGCCGGCATCACCCGCTCTTCGACCGGCATCGATTCCGCGTCCTCGATGATCGCCGCCAGCGTCTCGACCGAGCGCACCGGGTAGGCGCCCGAGGCGGTTTCGCCGGCGAGCATGATCGCGTCAACCCCCTGGTCCACCGCGTGGGCGGCGTCGCTGACTTCGGCGCGGGTCGGCCGGGGATCGACCCGCATCGACTCCAGCACCTGCGTCGCCAGGATTACCGGACGGCCGAGCGCCCGGGCGCTGCGGACGATCTGCTTCTGGACGCCCGGCAGCTGCTCGAGCGGCATCTCGAGGCCGAGATCGCCGCGCGCCACCATCACGCCGTCGGCCACCGC
>JAYTEJ010000331.1:0-5084 GCA_043735365.1 Acidobacteriota bacterium | reverse complement strand
GCTCGAACGCTTTCAGTGCGACAGCGGCGGCTTCGCCTACTGGCCGGGCGACTGCCGCAGCACTTCGCCCTACCTCACCGCCTATCTGCTGCACGTGTTCAAGGTCGCCGCCGACCTGAAGTACGCCGTGGACAAGCCGATGCTCGACCGTGCCTACGCCTACCTCGAGGATCAGCTGGCGCAGAAGCCACCGCTCAACGAATCGTGGCTGCCGTCCTACACGGCGTGGCAGGCCTTCGCGGTCAAGGTGCTGGTTGAAGCCGGGCGCAAGCAGGACTCGAACCTCACGCGTCTCTACGGCTATCGTGAGCGGATGCCGGTCTTCGCACTGGCCTACCTGCACGACGCCCTGGTCGCCGTGGGCGAGCGCGCTGGGGCGCGGGCGGGCGATCTGCGGCGGCGCATCGACAACGCCATCCTGGCTGAAGCCGCCTCGGCACATGTCGAGGAAAGCAGCGATCCGTACCTGCTCTGGTTCTGGAGCTCGAACGTGCGCTCTTCGGCCATCGTGCTGAACTCGCTGGCCGCTTCGGGAGTTGCCGATACGCGCTCGCGCGGCCTCGTCGCCTGGCTGCTGGAGGCGCGCACCGGCGGGCGGTGGAGCAACACGCAGGAGAACGCCCTGGCGCTGGAATCCCTGGTGTCCTACTACCGCCGGTTCGAATCGACGCCGCCCGATTTCAACGCCACCGCGATGCTGGCGGGCGCTGCGCTCGCCTCGGCGGAGTTCCGCGGCCGAAGCACGGCCGCCACCGCGGTGGACGTGCCGATGACGCGCGTTCTCGCATCGGCGCCGGCCGGGACCGACCAGAAGCTGTCGCTGACGCGCAGCGGCGAAGGCACATTGTTCTATTCGGCCCGCCTCCGCTACGCCGTGGATCGCCTCTACCAGCAGGGGCTGGATCAGGGCATCCGCGTCGAGCGCGTCTACGCGCCCTATATCGAGAAAGGGACGCGTCCGGCCCAGACGTCGTTCAAGGCCGGCGATCTGATCCGCGTCACGCTGACCCTGCAGCTGACCAAGGAGCGGCGCTTCGTCGCCGTGACCGATCCCCTGCCGGCCGGCTTCGAGCCGGTCGAGTCCTGGTTCGCTTCATCGGCCGCCGGCCTGTCGGGTGCCCAGAATGCGCAGACGGACGACGAAGGCGACGACTGGTCGCAATGGTGGCGGCGCGGCGGCTTCGACCACGTCGAACGGCACGACGACCGGGTCCAGCTGTTCGCCACCCGCCTGGCCGAGGGCCGCCATACCTTCAGCTACACCGCGCGGGCGACGACGGCGGGGACGTTCCGCGCCGCGCCGGCGCATGCCGAAGAGATGTACGAGCCCGAGGTGTTCGGGCGGACCGCGACGGCGATGGTCGAGGTGAAGAGGTAGGCCGTTCGCAGATGCTGCATGGAGTAGCGGAGATGGATCCGACGTGCTGAGGCGTCTGCGGCGCGCGCTGACGCGGGACTGGTTCCGGCGCGCGGCGGCTGGCGTGCTGATCGCCGGCGCCGCGGGCCTGGTGTGGCTGCGCTGTGCGCCGGTGCCGGAGTACCTGCTGCGCGGCGTCGACGCGCCGAGCACGGTGGTGGTCGATCGGCAGGGGCGCGTCCTCTACGAGGCCTTGTCCGCGGACGGCGTCAGGGTGGTGCCAATCGACGCGGCGGCGATTCCGCCGTCGCTCGAAGCGGCGACCCTGGCGGCGGAGGATCGGCGCTTTTACGCACATCCCGGCGTCGACCCCGTGTCACTGTTCCGCGCCGCCCGCACCAACCTCTCGGAGGGGCGTATCGTGGAAGGGGGCTCGACGATTACCGAGCAGGTCGCGAAGCTGCTGATCGTCCGCCACGAGGGTCTGCGCTATCGCGGCTGGGGGGCCAAGCTGCGTGAAATGGCGCTGGCCCTGCGGTTGGAGCACCGCTTCGACAAGCGGCAGATCCTCGCGCTTTATCTCGACGTCGCGTCTTACGGTAACCAGGCCACCGGCGCCGGCCGCGCCAGCCGCATCTACTTCGGCGTCGAGCCTTCGATGCTGACGCCGGCCCAGGCGGCGTTGCTGGCCGCGCTGCCGCAGCGGCCGAGCGCCTTCAACCCGTGGAAGGGGCTGGATTCGGCGCGCCGCCGGCAGCAGACGGTCCTCGCCCGGATGGCGGCGGCGGGCGCGCTCGACGCGGAGCGGCTGCGCGAGGCGCGCAGCGAACAGGTCACGCTGCGGCCGCGCGCCGCCAGGTTCGACGCGCCGCACTTCGTCGACATGGTCCGCGCCAGCTACGGCGACCGGGCACCTGCTCGCATCGAGACGACGCTCGACCTCGACCTGCAGCGGGCCATCGAGGGAATCGTCGAGCACGAGCGCCCGTCGCTCGCCGCGCACGGCGCCGCCAATGTCGCGATTGTCGTCCTCGACAACACCACCGCGGAGTGGCTGGCCTGGGAGGGATCAGGCAATTACGGCGACGCCGGCCACGGCGGCGCGATCAACGGTCCGCAGGTGCCGCGACAACCGGGCTCGGCGCTCAAGCCTTTCACCTACGCCGCCGCCTTCGAGTGGGGGCGCGGCCCGGAGTCGGTGCTGCCCGATATTCCGTCGCACTTCCCGACCGCCGAGCCGGGCGTGTTCTACAGCCCGAGGAATTATGACGGACGCTACCGCGGACCGCTGCTGGCGCGGCGCGCGCTCGCCAGCTCCGAGAACGTTCCCGCGGTCGCGCTGGCCGCCGATCTCGGCGTCAGCGCCCTGCAGCGTTTTCTGACGCGGGCCGGACTGTCCACCTTCGATCGGTCGCCTTCCTACTATGGTCTCGGCCTGACCCTGGGCAACGCCGAGGTGCGTCTCGACGAACTGGTTGCCGCATATGCCGCGTTTGCCCGCGGCGGTGTGTGGCGGCGGCCGACGGCCGTCCGGACGCCGGTCGCCGATCGCGGCGGGACAACCGCGCGGCCGGACGAGCGCGTCCTGGTCTCGCCGCGAACGGCGTTCCTGGTCACCGACATCCTGAGCGATCCCGACGCGCGCGCCTACGCATTCGGCCGCGGCAGTTATCTCGACTTCCCGTTTGCCGTCGCGGTCAAGACCGGAACATCGCAGGCCTACCACGACAACTGGACGCTCGGCTACACCCGTGAAGTGACGGTCGGGGTGTGGGTCGGGAACTTCGACCGCTCGCCGCTCAGGAACTCCTCCGGAGTGACAGGCGCGGGCCCGATCTTCCACGCCGTCATGCTGGCGGCGACCGAGGGCCGGGAGTCGGCCGTCGCCGATCGCATCCTGACCCCGCCCGACGGGCTCGAGGAGGTGACCATCTGCACCCTGTCGGGCATGCGCGCCAACCCCTGGTGTCCTTCGCACGCCAGGGAGTGGGCGACCGCCGGAGCCGAGGCGCTGCCGTGCGCCTGGCACCATCGGTCGGACGAAGGCCTGCTGACCATCTACCCGCCGGAATACCGCGCCTGGGAGGTGGCCGCGGGACTTGCCGCACCGGCGGCTGTCGCAGCAGCGGCTCCGTCGGTCAGGGCCGGGACGGCCGCAGCCAGGGTGGCGCTGGCGATCGCCAACCCGCCAGCGGGCGCGGTCTACAGCGTCGATCCGACACTCCGGCGCGCGTTCCAGGCACTCCCGCTGCGCGCCGTGACGGCACAGCCGACCGAGGTCACCTGGCTGGTGGACGGGACGCCAGTCGGACGCGCGGCGTCCGACCGGTCGCTCGCCTGGCCGCTGGCGGTCGGCACCCACGACATCGAAGTTCGCGACCGGGCCGGACGCCGGGCGCGAACCTCGGTCGTGGTCAAGTAGCCGAGGGCGGTCCGCTCTGCTCTGGCAGGGGACGCCGACAGCTGCGCGACGTGTCCATCGCGACACGTCTGCTGGTCCCATTCAGGCGGCGCCAACTTCGTCGCCAGTCATCGCCCCGGGCGTCATCGACCCGGATCAGTTGCGGCGCGAGCTGGCCATTTTGCGATGACCTGGCCGAACTCGCGGCGGACCGCCACGCGATGAGCGAGCCAGCACAGCGCGGCAGCAGGATCTGCTTGCAGCGCACGGAGGCAACGTTCGAACCCTCCTTGTGCATGCCAACTGCGCTCGGCTCGGGTCTACTCAAAGACGCCATGCTGCGGACGCTCCGTGCCGCCGACATCGCCGGCATCCGCGCGATAGCTGTGCTTGCAAGGACGACGACGCTCGAGCCTTTTACGAAGGTATGGTTTCGTGTCGGCTGCACCCGACCCTTACCACATGTCCGTTCTGCTGAAGGATGTCTGAGTGATCCAAGGAGCGTTGACTCGGGCTGGCGGGCGCCTCCTTCGCGTGTCCCGGCGCACGGCAATCAGTTCATGCTCGGGGCTCCGCCCTTCCTCACCACGTTGTTGATCAGAGTCGAAGCCCACCGCGCTACTTCCGCTTGATGTACAGCAGCGATGATCCTGCGATCGGATGCTCTGCATCAGAACCGAAGTTTCAGGAACATCAGCAGTGATACAGCATTCAGCGCTGGAAAGACCGACAACACGAGCCTTCGACCGAGCCATGGCATGCCACGCCGACTCGCAAGCCCAATCACCGCTCCCGTGGCGAACAGCACACAGATCGCCCACCAGGAATTCCACCATGCGGCTTCACGAGCGCTGAAGTTTACCGCCGCCCAGAACCATCCACACCCGAGCGCGCCCGCACTAGCGGCGCTAAGTGCCAGACATTGTTTACTGTAGGATTCGCGTAGCCGTCCCAATTTTTCCTGCCCCGCACCTGCTCAGAGTGGACCTACGAACCGGCCATCAGCGGCGGATTGCGCTTGCAGAGCTGCAGCGGCAGCCCCCACGGATCGCGCAGCATCACCAGGCGCGAGCCGTCGGCCAGCGTCTGATCGTCCACCAGGGTCGCGCCGGCGCCCACCAGCGCGGTCTTCGCGCCGTCCGGATCGTCCGTGGCAAAGGCGACGTGGAACCGCAGCGGATGCTGCGCCGCGTAGTCGGGAACCGGGTCGGCCGGATTGCTGTACAGCTCGATGACGCACCGGCCGGCCGCATCGGCAATGAAGTGGGTGAAGGGTGCGGTCTCGAGGCGCCGGAGGACGCGCATTCCGAGGTGCTCCACGTACCA
>JAYTEJ010000330.1:0-3438 GCA_043735365.1 Acidobacteriota bacterium | reverse complement strand
CGACTCCACCGGCGGCTGCAGCGGCCCCGGCGTGCCGCGCCGCAGGCTGACCCACTGCTGCTGCAGCGAGGTGGCGAGCCGCAGCGCCTCGGCGTCGGTGTCGGCCGCGACGGTGCTCACCCCAATCATCACGTGCGGACGCGCCAGCCGCTCCGACGGCCTGAACTGCCGGCGATAGACCTCGAGCGCCTGAATCAGGTAATCGGGGGCGAAGTGCGACGCGAACGCGAACGGCATCCCCAGCGCGGCCGCCAGCTGGGCGCTGAACAGGCTCGACCCCAGGAGCCAGATCGGGACGTCGAGATCCATCCCCGGAATGGCCCGCGTCGTCTGACCCGGCGGCAGCGGTCCAAGGTAGGACCGCAGCTCCTGGACGTCGCGCACGAAGCCGTCCTCGGTGGCCGAGGGGTCGCGTCGAAGCGCCCTCGCCGTGGACGGGTCCGTTCCCGGCGCCCGCCCGATCCCCAGATCAATCCGCCCTGGAAACAGCGCCTCGAGCGTCCCGAACTGCTCGGCGACGATGAGCGGCGCGTGATTGGGCAGCATGACGCCGCCCGAGCCGACGCGGATCGTGCGGGTGCCGGCGGCGACGTGGCCGATGACGACCGCGGTCGCGGCGCTGGCGATCCCGGGCATATTGTGGTGCTCGGCGAGCCAGAAGCGATGGAAGCCCCAGCGCTCGGCGTGCTGCGCGAGGTCCAGTGAGTTGGCCAGCGCCTGCGAGGCGGAGCCGCCTTCGACAATCGGCGAGAGGTCGAGGACGGAGAACGGAACGTTGTCAGCCATGGGCATAGGACGAGGGACGCCGGAAACCGGTCCCCCGCACTCGGAGAGTCAGCTTCCGGATGGGCCTGGAATCAGACGTCGCTTACAGACGAGTGTCCCCCGGGAGCGACTGGGAGAGCACGGCGGTGTCGAAGTCCCGCGCGACCTCGGCCAGCGGGCGATCGCCGTCGACCACCCGGAAGGTCGGGCGGCCCCGATACCACTCGATGAGGGGTGCGGTGTGTTCGGCGTACGCCGCGACCCGGCGGCGGACGACATCCTCGTGGTCGTCGGCGCGCTTGACGAAGGCGCCGCCGCACGACGCGCAGTACTCCGTCGTCGGCGCCCCGGTGTCGGGCTGGCCGCAGCTTTCGCAGACGCGGCGGGAGAGAATCCGATCGAGGATGACCCGTGGATTGACGTCGAGGTAGACGATCGACAGGGGGCCTCGCCCCTCGACCAGGCGATCGAGCGCCGCCGCCTGCGGCAGCGTGCGCGGGAAGCCGTCGAGCACGAAGCCGCGGAGGGTGTCGGCTTCGCCCAGCCTCGCTTCGACGACACGGATGATCAACGCGTCGGACACCAGCTCACCGGCGGCCAGGATGGCCTCGACCTCGCGTCCGAGCGCCGAGCCGCGCGCCACGGCGTCGCGCAGCATGTCCCCGGTCGAAATTTTCGGGATGCGATGCCGCCGCGCGAACTGCGACCCCTGGGTCCCTTTTCCGGACCCCGGCAGTCCGACCAGCACGACGTTCAACGACACCCTGCGATCTCCTCGGCCGAGGCCGTGAAAAGGCCGTGAAAGGAAAGACACCTGCCCGACGCGCGCGGCCAGGTGAGGCGCATCGGGCCCAAAGGGTACCACAGGGTTGACAGTCGCACTGCACAACTATATAGTTGATTAGTTGATTAAAAGAGAGACCGACGCATGAGCCTGCTCGCCTACCTGCTGGCAGTCGGCATCGGCATCGTCCTCGGGGCGCTTGGCGGCGGCGGATCGATCCTGGCGGTGCCCATCTTCGTCTACGTGCTCCACACCGATCCCAAGGTCGCCATCGCGATGAGCCTGCCGGTCGTCGGTCTCACCAGCCTGGCAGGGGCCGGGGGGCACTGGCGCGAGGGACACCTCGACCTCAGGCAGGCGTTGCTCTTCGGCGCGGCGGCGATGGCGGGCGCCTACCTGGGAGCGCGCCTCGCCTCGTGGGTCACGGGCGGCATGCAGCTGGCCGCGCTGGCGGTGGTGATGGCCGCCGCCGCCGTGTCGATGCTGCGCCGCAAGCGGCCGGTGATCGCGGCCGAGTCCGACTCCGTTGTTCGCACGCGGATTATCAGCGGCGTCACCGGCGCGGCCATCGGCGTGCTGACCGGCCTGCTGGGCGTCGGCGGCGGTTTTCTGTTCGTGCCGGCGCTGGTGCTGTTCGGCGGCCTGCCGATGAAGCAGGCGGTCGGGACCTCGCTGCTCGTGATTGCCATGAGCTCGGCGGCGGGATCGCTCGGCTATATCGGGCGCGTGCCGATCGACTGGGGCATTGTCGCGCGCTTCACCGCCGCCGCCATCGCCGGGATTGCGGCCGGCGTCTACGCCGTCCGGTTCGTGGCCCATCGCACGCTGCAGCGGGCGTTCGGAGTGTTCCTCCTGGTGGTCGCGGGCTGGATGCTGTATCGAAACCTGCCTGCGCTCCGCCCGGGATCGGGTCATTCAGCAGCGCCGGGCATCGCGGAGATCCACACATGATGCTGTTCAAACGCTTCTACGACACGCAGCTCGCCCAGGCGAGCTACCTGATTGGGTCGATCGAGACCAAGCAGGCAATCGTCATCGACGCCAACGTCAACATCGACCAGTATCTCGAGGCCGCGGCGCAAGAGGGGCTGTCGATCACCCACGTCGCCGAGACCCACATCCATGCGGACTTCGTCTCCGGCAGCCGCGAGCTCGCGGCGCGAACCGGCGCATCGCTGTATCTCAGCGACGAAGGGAACGCCGACTGGAAGTATGCGTTCGCACGCGCCGCGCGTGCCACGCTGCTCAGGAACGGAGACGGCTTCGCGGTGGGCAGCCTTCACATCGAGGCGCTCCACACCCCCGGCCACACACCGGAGCACCTCACGTTCCTGGTGACCGACACCACGGCCGCGACGGAGCCGATCGGCGCGGTCACCGGCGACTTTCTCTTCGCCGGCGACGTCGGCCGGCCCGACCTCCTCGAGCGCGCCGCCCGCATGGCAGGCACGATGGACGCGGCCGCGCGGACACTGTTCAGGAGCCTGCAGGAGTTCCGGCGCTTCCCCGACTCGCTGCAGATCTGGCCGGGGCACGGCGCCGGATCCGCCTGCGGCAAGGACATCGGCGCGATGCCGCAGAGCACGCTCGGCTACGAACGGCAGACCAACTGGGCGTTCGCCGTCAGCGACGAGGACGAGTTCGTCAGGCGCGTCCTTGCCGGGCAGCCGGATCCGCCCCGCTATTTCGCCGAGATGAAGCGCGTCAACAAGGCGGGGCCGGCGCTGGCCATCACCCGCTTCGACGATCGCGTGGCCGCAGGTGCCCTGGTGATCGACACGCGCAGCGCCGAAGCCTACGCCGCGCGGCACATCCCCGGCACGCTCAACATTCCACTCAACCAGAGCTTCGTCACCTGGGCCGGCTGGCTGCTTCCCTACGATCGCGAT
>JAYTEJ010000329.1:0-3162 GCA_043735365.1 Acidobacteriota bacterium | reverse complement strand
GAACCGTGTCGCCGAGGCCAGGAATCCCTGCGCGCAGCTCCGAGAAGCGGCGAGGCCCGGCCCGGAGTGCGGAGACGATCTCCGGCGCCCACTTGCGGCCGATCAGGTCGCTGCGGCGGAGGGCGGGGCCGGGCCTGTTCGTAGCATCGGCCATTAGCGCCTCGGGCCTGTCTCCCGGCGCCGGTGTTGCGTCCACGGCGCCGGGAGAGAGACCTGATCGGGTGACTCAGGTCACCCGCAGGGCGGCGTACTGGCCCGCCTTGTAGTGGCCGAGCAGGTTGCAGAGCAGCACGTACTTGCCGGGCTTCAGGCTCAGCGTCAGGCTGCGCACCTGGCCCGGGACGACCTTCGGGATCTCGCCCCGGAGGCCCGTCTCCACCGCTTGGCCGCCCTTCACCGGCAGGGCGCTGGGGCGACGGTCGCTCCGCAGAACGACGAACTCATGATCCAGGGTGCCGTCGTTCTTGACAAGGAAGGTCACCGTTCCCGCCTTGACGCTCGCCGACGAGGGGATGAGCTTCCACTCCTTCAGGACGACGCTGACGTTCGAAGGTGCCTGGACGCGGGCCGGCGCTGCCGCCGTTGTTCCCAGGCTGACGCCGAGCGCGGCCAGAAGGGCGAGCGTGGCGGCCGCGCCGAGCTTGCGGACGGGGTGTGTTCCTAGCACGGGAGCACGACCAGATCGGCGCGGTGGGCGGGCATGTGCGTGACGCAGATGATCGGGAAGATGCCCGTCTTGGGGACATTGAAGACCGAGGTGGCGAGCTGACCCCGGTAGACAGTGAAGTTCTTGTCGAAGTCCGGAATCGTGATCTGGTGCGACTTCGCGTTGACGCCGAAGATCTTGAGCACGACGCGCTCGCCCTTGCAGGCGACGACGACGCCAGTGTCGAAGCGGTAGGTCTCGACGGCCCAGGTCCCGGAGGGCTGGCCCGCGAGCTCCGCATGGCCGGGCGGGAACGACTCGTAGCCGCCGCCCTTCGGCAGGGGCGACGTCGGGTACGGCTCCTTCGAGATGTTGCTCGAGCCCTTCCACTCGACAGCGCTCATGTAGATCAGGCGGTCATTCTTCCCGGCCTTCGCACTGTTTGCCGAGAAGGCGACGGACGCCATCGTGATCGCGGTGATGCCGGCGACGATTGTCGCGAGCAGCCAGAGCTTCTTGGTCATTTCGTTCCCCTTCCGTGACCCCCGGGGTGTCGCCCCGCTGGTCTGACGAGTACCTTTCGCTTGCGATAGCAGCTTCCCGTAAGCGGCGGCTTTCCGCACCGGCGAGAACCCGTCGTTCGCGTCGGGGAGAGCCGTAGTCTTTGGCGCCCTTTGCGCTACCAGAATCGGTAGGTCGTGCACCTACCTGCTCGCTACTGCACGCCGCGCGCCTCGTCGTCCGAGACGGTGACGAGCCCACTGCGGATCGCGTACGCGACCGCCTGCGCTCGGTTCTTGAGATGGAGCTTGGCGAGGATGTGCTTCATGTGGAAGTTGACGGTGTTCTCCGAGATGTAGAGCGCCGCGGCAATCTGCCGGTTCGTGGCTCCCGTGACCACCAGCTCGAGTACCTCGCGCTCCCGTGGCGTCAGCCCGTCGGACTCGACCTCCTTGGCTGGGCCCTCGCGCGAGAGGCGGGCGAACTCAGCGAGGATCTTGGCCGCCAGGCCGGGCGACAGCGCCGGCTCGCCGGCGGCGATGCTCGTCAGCGTCTGGCCGAACTCCGCTTCGGACATGTCCTTCAGCAGGTAGCCCGCGGCGCCGCTCTTGATCGCCTCGAACAGGTCGTCGTCGTCGTCCGAGACGGTGACGATGACGACCTGTGTCTCCGGTAGCTCGGCCTTGATCAGGCGCGTCGCTTCGAGGCCGTTGCACGGCGACATCCCGATGTCCATGAGGACGAGGTCGGGGCGGAGCGCCCGCGCCAGCTCGAGCGCTTCGAGCCCGTTGCTCGCCTGTCCGACCGTCTCCATGCCCCACGCCGCGAGAAGACTGGCGATGCCGGCCCGGAAGAGGGCGTGGTCATCCGCGAGCAGCACGCGCATACGCCACCGCCTTCTGGTCTGCCACTGGGACCTGGACGACGATGCTCGTCCCGGCGCCGGGGCTCGAGGAGAGCTCGAACGTGCCGCCGAGGGCGTTCGCACGCTCTCGCATCGTCTGTAGCCCGAAACGAGGCCAGCCGCTCCGGGTCGGGCTGTCCGGGTTGAAGCCGCGGCCGTCGTCCGTCACCTCGAGCCGCAGTCCGACGCCCGCCAGATCGAGGCTGACGGTCGTGCTACTGGCGCCCGCGTGCTGGCGGACGTTGCTGAGCGCTTCCTGGATGAGGCGCAGCAGCTGGATCTCGGTCGCCGCCGGCAGCCGCAACGCGGTGACCGCCGGGGCGATCCGTACATCGGGGACGGCTCCCGTCATGCGGCCGTACCCGGCAAGGTAGGCGCGCAGGCTGGGGACGAGGCCGTCCCGGGCAGCCCGTAGGCCCATGATCTCCTCGCGGATGTCGCCGTAGACGTGCCTCGCCGCCTCCTCCAGCGCGTCCACCCGCTCACGCGCCTCTTCAGGGCGGCCCGAGGCCAGGTGCTTCTTGATCGCCAGTGCCTGGGTATTGATGTAGCCGAGCACCTGGGCCAGGCCGTCGTGCAGGTCGCGCGCGATTCTCTCCCGCTCCTCCAGCACTGCGCGGTCGAGCACGCGGTTGAGGAGTCGCGCATTCTCGATCGCGACCGCCATCTGCTCGCCGATCCCCTCCAGCAGCTGGCGCTCAGCCTCGTCCGCGAACACCGCTCGTCTGCGCGCGGCGACGACGAGCACGCCGACGATCTCACCGCGATGCCGGAGCGGTAGGGCGTAGAACGTCTGCAGTCCGAGCGCTGCGACATCCCGGCAGAGGAACCGGGGATCGGACGCCGGATCGTGCACGAGCACGGGCGCGCCTCGCTGGGCGGCCAGGCCTGGCAGCCCGTCACCCGGCGCGAAGCGGTCTCGTGTGTGCAGGGCCTCGACGCCGATGCCGCGCTGGCGTTCGAGTGCGAGCTGGCCGTCGTCGGTCGTCAACCAGATCTCAGCCGTCTCGGCTGGCGTGACATCGAGGATCGTGTCGAGCGCCTTGTCGAGCATCTCGGCGAGTTCGCCAGCAGAAGCTGTTGCCTGGCTGACGGCCAGAATGGCGGCGAG
>JAYTEJ010000328.1:0-2770 GCA_043735365.1 Acidobacteriota bacterium | reverse complement strand
CTCCTTGCGCATCTCGGCCAGACCTTCCATGTAGACCGCGGCCCGATCGCGGTCCGCCTCGGGCATCGCCTTGAGCAGGTCGATGGCGCGGTCGAAGTCGCGCCCGATGGTGGCGCGGGTGGCGCTGTAGTACAGCTTCTTGATGGCCTCGAGTCGGTCGGGGGGCATGCGGCTCCTGGTCAACGGCGATGGCGCCGCAGGCCGGCGCGAAACGCCTCGAGCGGGCGGGTGTTGATGACGTCCCCGGCTTCGAGCCACCCACGCCGCGCCACGGTGATGCCGCGGCGGACGCCGGCGAGCGCGGCCGGGGAATGGGCGTCCGAGTCGATCACCAGGCGGGCGCCGAGGGCGCGCGCGCGCCGCGCATGGACGTCGTCGAGGTCGAGGCGATCGGCCTGGCCGTTGATCTCGAGCGCGACGCCCGCGGCGGCGGCCGCGGCGAAGACGCGATCGACATCGAAGCCATAGGGCTGGCGTCTGAGCAGCAGCCGTCCGGTGGGGTGGGCGAGGATGTCCACCCAGGGGCAGGCGATGGCCGCCAGCAGCCGCTCCGTCATCTGCGCCGGATCCTGGCTGAGGGCCGAGTGGACGGAGGCGACCACCAGGTCGAGCGCCGCAAGACAGTCTTCGGCCAGATCCATACTGCCGTCGGGCCTGATGTCGCACTCGATTCCCGCCAGCAGCGTGAGGCCGTCGATTCGTCCATTGAGCGCGCGAATCTCGCGAGCGTGGGCCAGCGCCCTCGCCTCGTCCAGACCGCGCGCCATGGCGAGCGCCTGGCTGTGATCGGTGATGGCGATGTACTCGAGACCCGAGGCCCGCGCCGCCCGGGCCATGGTCTCGACGTCGGCGCGGCCGTCGGTGGCGGTGGTGTGCATGTGGAGGTCGCCCCGCAGCGCCTCCGGACGAATCAGCCGCGGCAGCGTCCCGGACTCCGCCGCCGCCAGTTCGCCGCGGTGCTCGCGAAGTTCAGGGGGGATGAAGGCCAACCCGAGGTACTGGTAGATGTCCTCCTCGGTCTCTCCCGCCACTCTGACATCGTCTTCGACCCGGAACAGGCCGTACTCGTTCAGCTTGAGCCCTCGCTGCAGCGCCCGGTCGCGCAGCGCGATGTTGTGCGCTTTCGAGCCGGTGAAATACTGCCGCCCGGCACCGAGGCTCTCCGACGGCACCACCCGCAGGTCGGCCTGCAGCCCGCCGCGCAGGACGACGCTCGATTTGGTGGCTCCGTGCCCGAGGACCCGCTCGACCAGCCGGAAGTTGACGAAGCGCTCCATCAGATCGGGCGCCGCGCCGGCGGCGAGGAAGTCTAGATCGCCGCAGGTGTCGCAGCCGCGCCGGAAGCTGCCGACGCTGGCGATGTCGGCCGAGGGAGCGGCCTTGCGCAGGTCGGCAAGGAGCTCGGCCACGAGCTCGGCGGCGTCGGCGGCCAGCCGCCTGCCGGCGACGCGCTGGCGATCCTCGAGCGCTTTCAGAATCTGGGCTTCCTTCTTCGCCCCCATGCCTTTGAGCGTACGGATGCGCCCTTCGCGCGCCGCCTGCTCCAGGTCTTCCAGGCTGCGCACCTGCAGGGCGCCGTGGAGCAGTGCCACCGTTTTCGGCCCGACGCCCTGCAGACGCAGCAGCTCGAGCATCGTCGGCGGGAACTGGTGCAGGAGCTCCTGATGAAATAGGCACTCGCCGGTGTCGACGAGCTCCGCCAACCGTCCCGCCAGGTCCTTGCCGATGCCAGGAATGGCCATTCGCTCCGCCGCGGTGAGTCCGGCGACCGGCGCGGTCAGATGCGCCACGGTGTCGGCGGCGTTGCGGTAGGCGCGGATTTTGAAGGGGTTCTCCGCCTTGATCTCGAGCAGGTCCGCGATCTCGGAGAGCACGCGCGCGATCGCGGGATTATCCATCGGCGGGCCGCGGTGGGGCAGAGGACGAGGGTTGGCGCACGCCGCAATTATAGGCAGCGCGGCTTATAATCGGCAGCAATGTCGTCGAAAGGGGTTCGCCGCGAGATCGGCCAGCTGGTGATTGCGGGGTTCGCGGGCCATGCGGTACCGGACGAACTCCGGCGCCTCGCCGCCGAGTTCGACCTGGGTGGCATCATCCTGTTCGCGCGCAACGTCGCCGAACCGGATCAGGTGGCCGAGATCTCGCGCGCCGCCCGCGGCCTGGCGCGGGAGCTGCCGCTGTGGGTCAGCACCGACCAGGAGGGGGGGCGGGTGGCGCGGCTGAAAAGCCCGTTCACCGTCTGGCCGCCGATGCGGACGCTGGGCCGCAGCGGAGACGAAGCGCTGGCGGAACGCTTCGCGCGGGCGCTGGCGGCGGAGCTGCGGGCGGTCGGCATCTCGCTGGACTTCACGCCGGTCCTCGACATTCTCACCAATCCGGACAACCCGGCGATCGGCGATCGGGCGCTCGCCGATCGGGCCGAGGACGTGGCCCGGCTCGGGTCGGCCATCATCAGGACCCTGCAGGCCGAGGGCATCGCCGCCTGCGGCAAGCATTTTCCAGGGCACGGTGACACCTCCAAGGACTCGCATCACGACCTGCCGCTCGTCGAGCACTCCCCCGATCGCATCGAGCGCGTCGAGCTGGTGCCGTTCCGCGCCGCGGTCGAGGCGGGAGTGGCCGGCATCATGACCGCGCACCTGCTGATTCCGTCCATCGATCCCGATCATCCGGCGACGCTGTCGCCTCGCATCGTCACCGGCATGCTGAAGCAGGGGCTGGGGCACCCGGGCGTGGTGTTCACCGACGACATCGGCATGGGCGCGATCAG
>JAYTEJ010000327.1:0-1553 GCA_043735365.1 Acidobacteriota bacterium | reverse complement strand
TCCCCTCAACCCCCGCGAATCGTGACGAACAGGTGCGCGGCATCGCCGATACCGAAGTGGACGACGACGCGGACGAGGACGAGGACTTCGACGATGTCGACGACCTGGACGAGGACGACGAAGACGCGGAAGGCACGTTCTGACCGAGCGAATGCGCCGGCCGGCGTTAGCCGCGGCGGCGCGGCGTCTTCGAGCTCTTCGAATTCTTCGAGGTGGTCGATCGACCGCGCGTCCCGGTGCCTCTTGAGGGGGGCCGCACGGTCCGCGGCTTCGGCTTCGACGCTGCCACGGGTTGCGCCTTGCCCTGCGCCGCCTGGTATTTCCTGAACACTCGCTCGAGATCGGCGGGCCGTGCGGTCCGCAGCCGGCCCCATAAATCTCCGACGGCGCGGAAGCGCGCCGGCGCGCTGACGATCGTGAAATCGCGCGGATTGATGGGCTCGTCCAGCTCCTGCCATCGGAGCGGCGTCGAGACGCCGGCGAATGCACTGGCACGGGCGCTGTAGGCGGTCGCCAGCGTCTTGCCGAGGATGTTCTGCAGGTAGTCGACGTAAACGGTGCCGCGCGGCCGTGCCCGGACGGATCGTTCCACGGTCGCGACTTTCGGATGGCGGGTGGCGATCAGGGTCGCGACGATCTGGCAGAACAGCATGCCCGACTCGTAGGAGGTGCCCGGCGGCAGCGGGATGTAGATGTGCACGCCGCTCGAGCCCGAGGTCTTCGGCACCGCCGGCACTTTCAGCGACGCCAGCTCGTCGCGGATCCAGCGGGCGACGTCGAGGACGCGAGCGAACGGCGTGTCGTCGCCGGGGTCGAGATCGAGGGCGACGTAATCAGCGTCGAGCGGCGAGCCGACGCGCGAGAACCAGGGGTCCTGGGAGATGGCGGCAATCTGGGTCATGTAGAGCAGCGTCGTCAGCGACCCGCCGATGAAGCGCTGCGCGTCGGGCTCGGAAATCGGGTCGATGCCGTCCGGCAGCGTTTCGATGCGCACGCCCGCCGGCGGCTTCTCCAGCCGGTTGCGCTGCTGGTAGAAGGCGGGACCCGCGATGCCGTTCGGGAAGCGCTTCATTACCAGCGGACGGTCGGCCACCGCCGGGAGAATCAGCGGCGCGACTTCCGCGTAGTAGCGCAGCAGCGCCCCTTTGGTCAGCTTGCCGTCGGGCCAGTAGACCTTGGCGAGGTTGGTCACGCCGACCTGCGATCCGTCAGGTAGCCGGACGACGCCGTCGCGCCGCCCGTCTTCGAGCGCCGCCAGTTGATCGACCACCGCATCCGCCTTCGCGCCCGCCGCGGCGGTGCCGCCGTCCGCGGTGCGGCCGCTCCCCGGCGAGCGGACCACGGCTGCTGTTTCCGGCTTCGCCAGTCGTCTCGGCTTCTCGCGCACCACGTCCTCCGGTCGCTTGTCGTCGCGCAGCCCCAGATACACCGGATGCCGCAGCTTGCCGTCGGCCGTCCACTCGGTGAACTTCACCTGGGCGACGAGCTCTGGGCGCATCCAGTGGGCCTTCTCGTTGGTTCGGATCCGCGCCGCGAATGGTGATTCGGCGCTG
>JAYTEJ010000326.1:0-3073 GCA_043735365.1 Acidobacteriota bacterium | reverse complement strand
GGGCTGCTGCCCGGCACCTGAGTCCTCGACGTGGGAGGCGGGGATTCCCGCCTCGTGGACTACCTCCTCCGGCGGAACGTGTCGTGTGTCACGGTGCTTGATGTCTCCGCAGCCGCCCTCGAACGGTCACGCCTGCGGCTCGGCGCGGACGCCGCGCGCGTCACCTGGATCGAAGCGGACGTCACCGCGGCCTGGCCGGTGCCGCGGGTGGACGTCTGGCACGATCGCGCCGTCTTCCACTTTCTCACCGACGCTGGCGATCGTGAGCGCTATCTCGAGCGGCTCCGCGAGGGGCTCGTTCCGGGCGGCGCGCTGATTGTCGCCACCTTCGCACCCGACGGACCAGAGAAGTGCAGCGGCCTGCCGGTGGCGCGCTACGATCCGCCGGCGCTGGCCGCCGCCTTCGGCGACGGTTTCCGGCTCGAGGAGTCGCGCCCGGAACATCACCACACCCCGCGCGGCGCCACCCAGGCCTTCTGGTACACCCGCTTCACCCGCCTCGGCTGAGCGTTCGCGGCGGCATCGGCGGGGTATCATGGAGGCATCTTGAGCTCGCGACGGTTTTCAATCGCCGCAGTGTGCGTGCTGCTGGCGGTTCTCAGCGGCGCGCCCGCCGCGCAGGGCCCGGCCGCGGCCCTGCCCTACACCGTGCTTTCACGCGACGGCCGCCGGCCGCTGGCGGCCCGCACCGTAGCGGGCCAGGAGATGTTCGCCCTCGACGACCTCGCGCGGCTGTTCGGCATCACCGTCCGCGAGGACGCCGCCGCCGGCGGCCTGACCGTCTCGGTGCGCAATCAGAACATCGTCCTCTCCCCTGGACAGAGCCTCGCCTCGGTGGGCGGGCGTCTCATTTCGCTGCCGGCGGCGCCGGTGCGCGAGGGGCGCGCCTGGTTCGTCCCGGTGGACTTCGTGTCGCGCGCGATTGCGCCGCTGCTCGGTTCGCCGCTCGAGCTGCGCAAGCCGTCGCGGCTGATTCTGGTCGGCGACATCCGCGTGCCGCGCGTGCAGATGCGGATCGAGCCCCTGGGCGCGGGCGAGCGCCTGAGGATCGACGTCGCCCCCGCGACCGCCCACACCGTCGCCCAGGACGGCGCCAGGATTGTCGTCCGCTTCGAGGCCGACCTGCTCGACGCGACGCTGCCGGGCCCGGGCGAGCTGATCAAGAGCGTGCGCGCGGGGGACGGACCCGCCAGCCTCGCCCTCGAGCTCGGCCCGAAGTTCGCCTCGTTCCGCGCCTCGGATCAGCCGGGGGACCGCGGCGCCGGCCGGGTCGTCATCGACGTGCTCGGTCAGCCCGCCGCGCCCGCCGCCGGGCCCCCAGGCGCCGGCCTCCCGGCCGCCGGGCTGCCTCCATCGGTGGCACCTCCCCCGGACGCGCCGCCGCTCTTCGAGATCGCCCCCACCGGCGGCCTCCGCACCGTCGTCGTCGACGCCGGGCACGGCGGATCGGACGACGGCGCCCGCGGCCCTGGCGGCACCCTCGAGAAGACGGTGACGCTCGCGGTGGCCGCCCGGCTCAAGTCGGCGCTCGAGGCGCGCCTGGGCGTCCGCGTCATCATGACCCGCGACGGTGACGCGACCGTGCGCCTTGACGAGCGCGCCGCCCTGGCCAACAACAACAAGGCGGACCTGTTCGTGAGCCTGCACGCCAACGCCTCGATACGGCCGGCCGCCAGCGGCGCGCAGGTCTTCTACCTCAGCGTCGCCGACTACGGCGACGCGGCGCGAAGCGCCGCCCATCCCGAGAGCGATTCGCTGCCCGTCTTCGGCGGCGGCAACCGTGAGATCGAGCTCATTCCCTGGGAGATGGCGCAGGCGCGCTACATTCAGGAATCGGCCGCCCTGGCGCAGGCCGTGGCGGCATCGCTCGGAGAGCGGATCCCCGTCAGCGCGCGGCCGATTCAGCAGGCGCCGCTGCGCGTCCTGGTCGGCGCCAACATGCCGGCGATCGTCCTCGAGATGGGCTTCATCACCAATCCGGCACAGGAGAAACAGCTGCGTTCGGATGATTTCCAGAACGGCGTCGTCCAGGCGCTGGTCGCCAGCATCACGCGGTTCCGGGATGCCCGGGCCGGCATGGGCGCGGGAGGGCGCTGATGGCCAGGCCTACCGCGCTGCTCGCCGTCGTGACGATCGTGGCGCTCGCCGCGGTGTGGGGCGCCTTCCGGGTGCTGCCGCGGTGGCTGCGCGGCGGCGCGGAGACGGCGTCGTCTCCCGCCGCGACCGACGCTACTCCGGCGATGCCGGCGGCCGCCGAACGCAAGATCAAGGCCACCCTCTATTACGTCGCCGAGGACGGAATGTCGATGGCCGCCGCGGAGCGCGAGATTCCCTTCGCCGAGCCGGTCGCCGCCCAGGCCCGCAGCATCATCGAGGCGCAGCTCGCCGAGGCCCCGGCGCCGCTGGGCTCCGCCATCCCCGCGGGGACGACGCTGCGATCGGTGTTCGTCACCGAGCGCGGCGATGCCTTCGTCGATCTCAGCGCCGACGTCACCGCGAAGCATCCCGGGGGGGTGGCGGAAGAACTCTTCACCGTCTACGCCATCGTCAACGCGCTGACCGTCAATCTGCCGGCCATCGTCCGGGTGCAGATCCTGGTGAACGGCCACGAGGCCGACACCCTGGCGGGCCATCTGGACCTGCGGCGGCCGCTCCAGAAGAACCTGAGCTGGCTTGCCGTTCCGGCGGGCGCTCGGCCGGACGCCCCCTGACCGGGGCCCGGCGGAATGGACACAAGTAGAACTCACATGATCACCACCCGTTCGGACGGTCGCACGCCCCTGCAGCTGCGCCCCACGGCCATGACCGCGGCCTTCACCATGCACGCCGAAGGCTCGATCCTGATCGAGTCGGGCAAGACCCGCGTCATCTGCACCGCCAGCGTCGAGGACCGGGTCCCGCCGTTCCTGCGCAACACCGGCAAGGGCTGGGTGACGGCGGAGTACGGCATGCTGCCGCGCGCCACCAGCACGCGCACCCAGCGCGAGGCGACTTCGGGCAAGGTCGGCGGCCGCACCCAGGAGATCCAGCGGCTGATCGGCCGCTCGCTGCGCTCGGTGATGAAGTTGAACGA
>JAYTEJ010000325.1:0-3384 GCA_043735365.1 Acidobacteriota bacterium | reverse complement strand
CGGTCGAGACCTCGGTAATCGGGATGCCGCTGGTGGCGGCGGCGGCGTTGGCCTGGGCATCGGCGAGCTCCGCCCGGGCGCGATCCACCGCGACCTGATAGTCGCGGGGGTCGATGTCCACGATCAGCGCTCCGGCCTCGATGAACTGGTTGTCCTGGACGTGCAGCTCGAGAATTCGTCCGCCCACCCGCGACGACACCTGGGTAATGTGCCCGTCAACCTGCGCATCGTCTGTGGACTGCCGGCCGGAGGAGTGCCATACGAAAAAGCCGATGATTGCCGCCAGCACGACCACGGCGATGGCGAGCATGCCGCCCCTCCCGGCGAGCCAACTTCCGGAGGGCGCGTCGGCCGCCGGCTGATCCACCTGAGTCACGTCCGCCATTACTTCGTTCCTCCGAGAAACGCCGAGATCGATTGTTCCGCCGTGCCGATGGCCTGCGCGAGCATGGCCTTGGCGAGGTTGTTCGCGTAGAGCGCCTCGATGTAGCTCTCGGACGCCGTCGCCTCGGCCTCCTGCGCCTGGGTGACTTCGATATTGCCCGCCACGCCAGCCCCGAACCGGTCGCGCGCCTGGACCAGCTCCTGTCCGGCCAGCGACACCGATGTCTTCGCGGCCTCGAGCTGCTGCGCCGACGCCGTGAGATCGAGCAGGGCGCTCCGGACGTCGTAGTCGACGCGGCCTTTGACGTCTTCCAGTTCCGCCTGGCGGCGCCGCAGCTCGGCGCCGGCCTGCAGCCTGCGGCCGGTGGTGCGGCCGCCCTCGAAGATAGGCACCCGCACAGTGGCGGCGACGCGGAACGTGGCGTGCGCGGCGGCCGGCGTCTGTCCGATGCCTCCGTAATCGGCATCGAGGTGCAGCGTCGGCAGCAGCTCGCTGGTCGCCGCCTGCGAGGCCGCCGCCGCCGCCGCGACCCGTTCGCGCGCCGCGAGGTAATCAGGGCGGGAGGCCAGCGCGGTCTGGAGAGCCCCCTCCAGCGTCACGTCGGGGAGCGGCGCGTAGGGAATCTTGTCGGTCAGCGTATAACTCTGCCCCGGCGGCAGCCCGATGGCGCGCGCCAGCTGCAGCTTCGACCGCTCGAGCTCGTTCTCCGCGCGGAGGGCGCGCTGACGGATGTTCTGCGCTTGCACCTGCGCGCGCAGCACGTCGATGCCCGCCACGACGCCGGCCTGCTTCATGTCGGATGCCTGCTTGAACAGCGCCGTCGCGGTCGCCTCCTGCGCGTGCACCGCTTCGATGCGGCTGGCCGTGGTCACCGCCTGCAGGTAGAGGTTGACCGCCACCAGCGCCACCAGGTCGCGCGCCGAGCGAATGCCGTACTGTTCCGCCCGCTCGGTCGCGGCGGCCGCCCTGGTGTGGTTGATTGCCGCCAAATCCACGACCGGCTGAGACAGGTAGACGCGCGCATCGAACACGTTGAAGGGGCCGACAATGCTGGGTTTGGCGGGAAAGCCGTACGCCTCGAGGTTGATGACCTGGCGGCTCTCGCCGGCCGAGGCCGAGACGTGCGGCAGCAGGTCGGCCAGCGCCAGCCAGCGCGCGCCGTGCGCCGAGGTGACGGCTTCTTCCTGGAGCAGCAGGCCGAGGTTGTGCTTCAGCGCGCGATCGACCGCGTCCTTGACGGACAGGCCGATCGGCTGGGCCGTGGCACTGCCCTCCGGGACGCTTCCGGCAAACGGGCTGTTCGCCCGGCCCTGACCGCCGCCCCCCTCCAGCCCCTGCGCCAGCGCCGCCGGCGCCGCCGCCAGCGCGGCGACGAGCGCGCAGGCCAGCGTCATTCGCGTCATCGATGTCTCTCGCTTCGTCCGCTCAGGTCCGGTCATGTCGGTCTGTTGCCTCGTCCGTCCACGCGCCCCTGCAAGAATCACGGCGCCGGCGCGCATATCCGGGGTTAGACGCCGGCCGCGGCCGGGAAGATCGCCCCGGGCGCTTTGCGCCGAATCACGCCGAAAAGTGGAGTATTCGGCGGCCGGATGGGGTAAAGTCGAGGTTTGCGCATTCGAGGATGGAGGCGAGTGATGTCGGCAAAGAACGGAGACAAGTCGCGGCACCAGATCAACCGCAAGCGGGTGCTGCTGCGGCGCGCCAAGATCCGCGATCTGGTGAAGGCGTCCAAGGCCGCGGCCGAGGCCCCCGCCAAGCCCGCCGCCGAAGCTGAAGCGAAATAGGCATTCTTACAACGGACTCAGGCGTGGACGCCGGGCGCCTCGTGGCCCGTGCGCTCCACGTACTCGACATACGACCCGGGATACGCGTGCGGCCGTGCATCGGTGCCGCTTTCGCCGCCGAGCTCCAGTACCCGGTTGCTCAACCCCCGCAGGAACGTCCGATCGTGGGAGACGAACAGCATCGTCCCCTCGTACTTGGACAGCGCGCCGATCAGCATTTCCTTGGTGGCCAGATCCAGGTGGTTGGTGGGCTCGTCGAGCACCAGGAAATTCGGCGGATCGAGCAGCATCCGCGCCATCACCAGGCGGGTCTTCTCGCCGCCCGAGAGCGACCGGATCCTCTTCTCGACGTCGTCGCCGGAAAACTGGAACGCGCCGAGCAGGTTCCGGAGGGCGCCGATCGACTCCTTGGGGAAATCTTTTTCCACCTGCTCCCATACCGTCAAGTCGGGATCGAGCAGATCGAGCGCCTGCTGGGCGAAGTAGCCCATCTTGAGGCTGGCTCCCAGCCGGACATCCCCAGAGTCGGGCGTCAGCACCCCCGCCACCATCCTCAGCAGCGTCGTCTTGCCGGCGCCGTTGCGGCCCATCACGCACCAGCGCTCGCCGCGTCGGATGGTCAGCGACAGTCCGTCGTAGATCACCCGCCGTCCGTAGGCCTTCTTCAGATCCTCGATCACCACCACCTGGTCCCCTGATCGCGGTGGCTGCCGGAAATCGAAGTCGACCACCTTGCGGGTCCGCGGCGGCTCGACCTTCTCGATCTTTTCGAGCGCCTTGACCCGGCTCTGCACCTGCGCCGCCTTGGCGGCGTGCGCGGCGAAGCGGTCGATGAAGCGCTGCTCCTTGGCGAACATCGCCTGCTGCCGGGCATAAGCGGCCTCGCGGTTGGTCTCGCGAATGGCGCGCTCGCGCTCGTAGAAGTCGTAGTTGCCCGAGTAGGCGGTGATCTCGCCGGCGTCGATCTCGGCGATCCGGGTGACGATGCGGTTCATGAACTCGCGGTCGTGCGAGGTCATCAGCAGCGCGCCGGGGAGCGACTTGAGGAAGTCCTCCAGCCAGATGATCGATTCGATGTCGAGATGGTTGGTGGGCTCGTCCATCAGCAGGACGTCGGGCCGGCCGAGCAGGACCCGGGCCATGGCGACGCGCATCTTCCAGCCGCCCGAGAGCGCCCCGACATCGCCGTCGATGCGCTCGTCGTCGAACCCGAGG
>JAYTEJ010000324.1:0-3430 GCA_043735365.1 Acidobacteriota bacterium | reverse complement strand
CCCTCCGGATCGTTGCGGTGGCCGTAGTGCGTGTCGAAGTCGACCAGGTTGGCGAAGATCAGGCCCTGCGGCGTCGTCGTCATCGCGCGCTCGACCTCGCCCATGCCCTCGTCGTCGCTCGCGGTGTGCACCGCGGCACTCATGCCACGGCCGGCGAAGAGATCCTCGATCTTGCCAATCGCGACGACGCGGTGGCCGGCCTTGGTGAGGCGATCGAGCAGCGTCGGGGCGAAGGGTGTCAGCGCGAAATCGCGGCGGTTGGCGGTGCGCTGGAAGTGGCCGGCTTCGCCGACGAACGGACGGGCGATCACCCGGCCGACTCCCATACCGCGACCGACGAGCTCGAAGGCGATCTCGCACCAGCGGTACAGCTCCGCCACCGGCACCACCGCTTCGTGGGCCGCAATCTGGAAGACGCTGTCGGCGGAGGTATAAACGATCGGCTTGCCGGTGCGGACGTGCTCAGCGCCGAGCTCCTCGATGATGGCCGTGCCGCTGGCGGCGCGATTGGCGAGCACGCCGCGGCCGATGCGCCGCTCGAAGGTCTGGATGACGTCCGGGGGGAATCCGTCAGGGAACACCGGAAACGGCTGGTCGAGCACGAGTCCCATCAGCTCCCAGTGGCCGGTGACGGAATCCTTGCCGGGCGAGGCCTCCGCCATCCTGCCGTAGGCGCCGATCGGCGCCGGCTCCGGGTCCACCCGGTTGATCGACGACACCCGCGACAAACCCAGGGAGCGGAGATGCGGCACGGCCAGCGGCACCCGGCGCGCGATGTGACCCAGCGTGTCGCTGCCGGCATCGCCGTAGCGCTCCGCGTCCGGCAACTCGCCGACGCCCACGCTGTCGAGCACCAGCAGGATGACGCGGTCGGGGAGAGGCGTGCCCAATCAGGCTTCGTGGGCGGAGTAGTAATTGCTCATCGGACGCGGCGATCGAATGGTGGCAATCGCATGCTTGAAGAGCATGTGATCGGCGCCCGTGTGTTCGACGATGACGGCGAACCGGTCGAAGTTCTTGACCCGGCCCTCGAGCTCGGTGCCGTCCATCAGGCGAATCAGCACCGACAGTTTCTCGCGGCGGGCGAAGTTGAGGAAGACATCCTGGATATTGGGCGGCGCGGCGGGAGGCTTCGACTCACGGGTCGGTGACGGCATCGCTCGGTGTCTCCAGGAGCGCGAGCATACGGGCGACCTCGTGTTGAGTCTCCTCGCGTTCGCCCGCGGCGTGAATCCACTGTAGGTTAGGCTCTTTCCGAAACCAGATCAACTGCCGTCGCGAGTACTTGCGGTTCTCGCGGACGATCAGCTCCCGCGTCGCCGCCTCGTCGCGCATGCCGTGAAGGTGCTCCAGCGCCTGGCGGTAGACGAGCCCGGTGAACGGCAGCGCCGTCTCCGGCACGCCGGCCGCGAGCAGCGCGCGCATCTCGGCGAGCAGCCCCTGCCGGAACTGCGCCTCGACCCGCGCCGCCACCCGGACATCGGTGGCGTCCGGCGGAATCCGCAGCGCGAAGCTGACGACGTCGTATTCCGGCAGCGGCGACGCGGTGTCGGCGAAATGGGCCGTCAGCGCCCGGCCGGTGAGCCGGTAGACCTCGAGCGCCCGGACGACACGCTTCCGGTCCGCCGGGGCAATCCGGGCCGCCGATTCGGGGTCCACCCGTGCGAGCAGGCGGTGCAGCCGCGCCTCCCCCCGCTGGTCCGCGATCCGCTCGAGCCGCGCCCGCAGCCCGCTGTCGCGTGCCGGGCCCGGGAAGAACCCGCGCGTCAGCGCACGGTAATAAAGTCCCGTGCCGCCGACCAAAATCGGCAGCCGGCCTCGCGCCGTGATGCCGCGGATCACCGTCGAGGCGTCCCGCGCATACCGCGCCGCTGAATACGCTTCGGTCGGATCGGCAACGTCGATCAGGTGATGGGGAATGCCCTGCCGCTCGGCCGCGGGGACCTTGTCGGTACCGATGTCGAAGCCGCGATACACCGCGGTCGAGTCGCAGCTCACGACCTCGCCGCCGAATCGCTTCGCCAGCGCGATACCGAGCGCGCTCTTCCCGGTCGCGGTCGGGCCGATGATGGCGACAAGGCGCGGCCGCGACATTACGCCCCCCGGAGGGCGCGCGCGAACGCCAGTGCCGCGAGAACCGCCAGCATCAGGAGCAGGCCGATCTGCTGCGTCCGCGACGGCAGCGTCATGAGCCGGGATTCTCGTTGTAGAAGAAAGTGATGGTGAAGAAGGCGCGATCGTCCGGATACTCGGGAGGCAGCGGCTGGGTGGGGTTGGACGCCGCGAGCGCGTTGAACGACGAGTTGTTGAAGCCGTCGATGTTCGACGGCCGCAGCACCCGCAGCTCGCTGATCCGGCCGTCCTTGCCGACGTAGAACGTCACCACCACATGCCCGTGCATTGTCATGGCGGCCATCGGGATGTCCCAGTTGCGGCGGATCTGAGCGATGAAGCGGCGGAGCCACGGACCGAAGTCGACGCCCTTGCTGTCGAACTGGATCGACTTTTCGAAGTCCATCCCGTCGCCGCCCTGCAGGTTGCCGAAGGATTCCTTCTCGACGTACTTCTGGACGTTGCGGATGGCGTCCGCGATCACGCCGGCCGACGGACCACGCGGCGCCGCCTGCGGGGTGTCGGAGGCGTGGGCCTGGACGGCCGTCGGCGACTCGGGCAGCGTCACGCCACGGGCGCTCTCCTCGGCGCTCTTGTCCGGCGGCGAGGGGGTCGCGGCGCGCTCGGGCGGCCCGCCTTCCATGCGCTCCGAGGTCTTGCCTCGAGAGAACGGCATGCTGTTGGTCGGCTTGGGCGCGCGCTCGACGGTGGCGGCACGACGGTCGATGTCGGAGAGCTCGGCCCGCTGAGGCGGCTTGGGTGCGGGTTTGTCGAGACGCGGGGCGATGAACACGAAGCGGGCGTTGTCGCGCTGCCGTTCCTGCTGCAGCCGCTGCTGCTCGGCGACCGCCTGCAGCCGCTCCGCTTCCCACGCCTTGACCCAGGCCAGCTTCGGCGCCAGCAGGATGAAGATGATCACCGACAGATAAAAGACGACGGTGAGGAGGACGACCTCGAGGCGCGTCAGTGAACGCGGCAGGGTCGGCGTATCCGGCCGGTAGTCCTCGAAGTTGAAGTACATCAGTGAGTTAGGACAATTATAGATCCCCGGGGGCGTCCCGTTCCAGGCTTTTGCCCGGAATCTTCACACCTCCGACGGGGCGGCCGCGGTCCTCCGACCAGTGAAGAGGTAGACGATGCCGAAGGTCAAAGGGACGGCGCGGACCTGTGAAAATCCCGTGGCGGCAAGGGTGCGGGCGAATTCCGCCGCCGGCGGAAAGGTGCCGACGGAGGCGGGGAGATAGGAATAGGCGCTCTGGTGCTTCGAGATCAGCCGGCCGACGAGCGGCAGCATGTAGCGGAAATACCAGGCATAGGC
>JAYTEJ010000323.1:0-12399 GCA_043735365.1 Acidobacteriota bacterium | reverse complement strand
ATCTGGTTCATGGACTCCGTCGGGGGCTCCGCGGCGGCTACCGGGCGATCCGCGCCAGCAGGCGCTCGGCCCGGTCGAGAATGCCGGCGGCGATTCGCGGCTTGGGCGCCAGCGGCAGCGCGTCCTCGCCGTCGCGGCTGATGATGGTGACAGCGTTGTCGTCGGAGTCGAAGCCGCCGCGATCCGCCGAGATGTCGTTGGCGACAATCAGATCCGCCTGCTTGTCGCGCAGCTTGACGCGGCCGCGGGCGACCGGGTCGCCGCTCTCCGCCGCGAAGCCGACCAGCACCGGGCGGTCGGCGCCGCCGCGCCGGCGGCCGAGCTCCGCCAGGATGTCCACGGTCCGCACCAGCCGCAGCTCCAACGGCGCGTCCGCTTTTTCGATCTTCCCCGCCGCGCGCCCGCCGTCGGGCGTGTAGTCGGCCACCGCCGCCGCCATCACCACCACGTCGGCCTCCGCGGCGTGCTGCGACACCGCCCGGTGCATCTCGCCGGCGCTGCGCACGTCGATGACTTCGACGCCCTGGGGATGCGGCAGCTGCGACGGCCCGGAGACCAGCACGACGCGGGCGCCGCGGCGGGCCGCCTCCGCGGCAATCGCGTAGCCCATCTTGCCGCTCGACCGGTTGCCGATGTAGCGCACCGCGTCGATGTCCTCGTAGGTCGGGCCGGCCGACACCACCACCATCCGGCCGAGCAGCGACCCGGTCGGCCGCAGCAGCTGCTCCGCGGCCTCGACGATTTCCTCCGGTTCCGCGAGCCGCCCCTTGCCGATCCAGCCGCACGCCAGGAACCCTTGCCCGGGATCGACGAACCGCACCCCGGCGGCCTCGAGCACGCCGATGTTCCGCCGCACCGCCGGGTGCTCGAGCATGTGGGTGTTCATCGCCGGAGCCATCAGCACCGGGGCCCGGGTCGCCAGGTACAGGCTGGTCAGGAAATCGTCGGCAATGCCGTTGGCGAACTTGCCGATCACGTTGGCCGTCGCCGGGGCGACGAGCAGCAGGGCGATGTCCGAGGCAATCGCGATGTGCTCGATGCTGGCGTTGGCGCCGCGCGCGTATTGATCGGTGATCACCGGCCTCCGCGTGATCGCCTCGAAGGTGACCTCGCCGACGAACCGCCGCGCCGATCGCGTCATGATCGCGGCGACGTCGTGTCCGCGCTTCTGCAGGCCGCGCGCGACCTCGACGGCCTTGTAGGCCCCGATTCCGCCGGTCACGCCAAGGGCAATCAGTGCCATGGAGCCCTCCCGAATCTGCGGTGCATCACGGCCTCGAGGTGAACGTCGCGACAATGGTCTCGGCCGCGGGCCGCGCCGACCGCAGCCGGGTCCGCTCCGCCAGCACGATCGCCCGCATCCGGTCGAGGCAGGCGTCGAGCTCGTCGTTGACGACGACGTAGTCGTATTCGGCGAAGGCAGCGACTTCGTCGCGCGCCGTCTGCAGCCGGCGCTGCATCTCCGCCTCGGGATCCGCGCTGCGGCCGCGCAGCCGCTGCTCGAGCACCGCGTAGGACGGCGGCAGGACGAACACCCCGACCGCGTCCGGCGACCGCTGCCGCACCTGCCGGGCGCCCTGGACGTCGATGACCATCACCAGATCCCGGCCGGCCTGCAGCTCGCGCTCGGCGTCGGCCGCGCCCGTCCCGTAACAATTGCCGAAGACATCGGCCCATTCCAGGAAGGCGTTGGCGGCGATCATCTCCTCGAAATGGCGGCGGGTGATGAAATTATAGTCGATGCCGTGGGCTTCCCCGGCTCTCGCGGCTCTCGAGGTATAGGAGCGCGACATCGCCAGGTCCGGCACGCACTGCACCAGCCGCTCGACGACCGTGGTCTTGCCGGTGCCCGACGGCGCCGAGACCACGAACAGCAGCCCCCGCCGGCCGGCCCCGGGCGTCTCATTCAACGTTCTGCACCTGCTCCCGCATCTTCTCGAGCTCCGCCTTGAGCGCGACGACCACCTCCGAGACCGCCGGCCCCTCGGCCTTCGATCCCAGCGTGTTGACCTCGCGGTTCATCTCCTGAATCAGGAAGTCGAGCTTCCGGCCGCAGGGCTCGGGGCCGTCCGACAGCGCCCGCCAGTGCTCGAGGTGGCCGCGGAACCGGACCACCTCCTCGGTGACGTCCGACCGCCCCACGAACCTGACGACCTCCTGGGCGATCAGCCCTTCGTCCGCGAGCGCATCGGCGCGCAACTCCCGCACCCGCGCCTCCAGCCTGATCCGCAACCCGGCCACCCCGGCTTCCGCCGCCACCGCCGCCCGCTCGAACAGGTCCGCCAGCAGCAGGCGCCGGGCCTCCAGATCCTTACTCAGGTACCCGCCTTCCCGCACCCGCATCCCGTCGAGCTCTTCCAGCGCCGCCTGCACCGCCTCCCCGACCCGCGCCGCCAGCGCGCCTTGATCGTCCGATTCCTCGGGGCGCTCGCGGATCGACAGCGCCTGGGGAAACCGCAGCAGGTCGCCAGGCGTCATCGTCCCCGAGATGAAGCCGCGCTCGCGCGCCTGGTCCAGCGCCCCGCCGAGCGCCGCCAGGAACGCCTCGTTCAGCTCCACCTCGAGCGCCGGCGTGCGCCGGTGCTGCACGCTGACCGAGACCTCCACCCGCCCCCGCCCCAGCCGCCGCTGCACCAGCGCGCGCAGCTTCGACTCGGCGGCCGACAGCGACTGCGGCACTCGCAGCTGCAGGTCCAGGAACTTGTGATTGACCGCCCGGATCGTCACCGCCACGGTCGCCGCGTCGTCGTCCCGCGTCAGCGACGCGAATCCCGTCATGCTCTTGATCATGAAACTGATGGCTGCCTGTCCGGCGCGCTGCCTCCGAAGATCTGCAGGGCATACAGTTTGGCGTACACGCCCCCCTTCCGTGCCAGCAATTCCTCGTGGCGGCCGGTTTCGACGACCCGGCCGCGCTCGAGCACGATGATGGCGTCGGCGCGGCGGACGGTGGAGAGACGGTGGGCGATGACGAACGACGTCCGGTTACGCATCAGGTTCTGCAGCGCGTCCTGCACCAGCAGCTCCGACTCGGCGTCGAGCGACGAGGTCGCCTCGTCGAGAATCAGGATCGGGGAGTTCTTGAGCAGCGCCCTGGCAATCGCCAGCCGCTGGCGCTGCCCGCCGGAAAGCCGCTGCCCCCGCTCGCCGATCTCCGTGTGATAGCCGTGCGGCAGCGCGGCGATGAAGTCGTGGGCGTGGGCGGCGCGGGCCGCGGCTTCAAGCGCCTCGACCGAGGCGCCGGCCGAGCCGTAGGCGATGTTGCTGGCAATGCTCTCGTCGAAGAGCACCGTGTCCTGGGTGACGATGCCGACCTGAGCGCGCAGCGAGGCGATGGTGACGTCGCGCAAATCCGTGCCGTCCACCAGAATCCCGCCGCCGGTGACGTCGTAGAACCGCGGCACCAGGTTCACCAGCGTGGTCTTGCCGGCGCCGCTCAGGCCGACGACCGCCACCACTTGTCCGACCCGTACTTCAAAGGAGATGTCGCGGAGGATGTTCTTGCCCGGGCGATCGTCGTAGCAGAAGGTCACGTTCCTGAACTCGATGCCGCGCTCCAGCGGCGGCAGCGGCCTGGCCCCGGGGCGCTCGATCACCTCCGAGTGGGTGTCGAGGATCTCGAAGATGCGCTCCGACGCCGCCATCGCCTGCTGGATGGTGGCGTTGACGCGGCTGAGCTTCTTGATCGGGCCGTACATCATGAAGGCGGCCGCCACGAACGACGCGAACTCCCCCTGCGTCAGCGAGCCCTGCTGGATCTGCGTGCTCCCGTACCAGATCAGGGCGACGACGGCGACGCCGCCAAGCAGCTCCATCAGCGGCGGCAGGATCGCCAGCGCCCGGGTGACCCTGAGGTTGGTGCGGTACAGCTGCTGCGAGGCGCGGTTGAACCGCGCCGCCTCGTGGCCCTCGGCGCCGAAGGCCTTGACGATGCGGTGGCCGGTGAAGGCCTCGGCGGTGACGTGCGACAGATGCTCGAGCTCTTCCTGACTCTTGCGGGTGGTGCTGCGGATGCGCTTGCCGAACCGCACCAGCGGGTAGACCACCAGCGGTGCACCGGTCACGGCGACGAGCGCCAGCCGCGCGTCCACGTAGAACAGATAGGCGGCAAAACCGATCACCGAGAGACCCTCGCGGAGCAGATCGCCGATCGTCTCCGAGACCGCCTGCTGGACCTGGTTGACGTCGTTGGTGATCCGCGACATCAGCTGCCCGGTGGTGCGGCGGCTGAAGAACGACGCCGACTGGTCGAGAATGTGACGGAACAGCCGGTCGCGCAGGTCGCGGACGACGCGCTGCCCGACGTCGGTCATCAGGTAGGTGGAGGCGTAGGCGCTGGCGCCCTTGACGACGTAGACGACCAGCAGGCGGATGCACCATGGGAGGAGGCCCGTGCCGGAAGGCAGGACCTTGTCGATGACCGGCCTGATCAGCGCGGCGACGGCGGCGGTCGAGGCAGCGTAGAGCACCATCGCCGCTCCCGCGGCGACGAAGCGCCCGCGATACGGACGGGCGTACCCCAGGAGACGATGGAGCGGGTTCACTCGGTAAACCGGTATTTGAACAGCACCCACAGGGCGACGAAGCCGTCGCGCCAGGTGATCTTCTTGCCCTCGTCGTAGTTGCGCCCGTCGTAGGTGATCGGCACCTCGTAGACCCGGTAGCGGCGCTTGAAGATCTTCGCGGTCAGCTCCGGCTCGATGCCGAAGCCGTCGGCCTCCAGCGTCATCGACCGGAGCACCTCGGTGCGCATCACCTTGTAGCAGGTTTCCATGTCCGACAGCATGGTGTTGTAGAGGATATTGGTGACCAGCGTCAGGAAGCGGTTGCCGGCGTAGTGGGTGAACATGAAGACCCGGTGGCGGCCGAGGAAGCGCGAGCCGTAGACGACGTCGGCGCGCCCTTCGCAGATGAGCGAGATCAGCGACGGGTACTCCTCCGGGGAGTACTCGAGGTCGGCGTCCTGGATGACAACGATGTCGCCGGTGACCTCCTGGAAGCCGCGCCGCAGCGCCGCCCCCTTGCCGCCGTTGGCCTGCTGCAGCACCAGCTTGAACGACAGCTCTCCGGCCAGTGTCGCCAGCAGATCCGGCGTGCCGTCGCGCGAGCCGTCGTCGACGACAATCAGCTCGATGCGGATCGGCACCGCCAGGACCCGCCGGATGATCTCTTCGATCGTGTCGCGCTCGTTGAACGCCGGCATCACGACCGAGAGCAGCGGGTCGGCCAGCTGCCCCGTGAGCCGCGACATCAGTGAGACGCCTTTGCGCAGTAGCCGTGCGGGTGCGCGTCGCGCCACCGCCAGGCCGTCTCGACAATCACGTCGATTTCCTCGAAGCGCGGGATCCATCCCAGATCGTGCCGGATGCGCTCGCTCGACGCATAGAGGATGCCCGGATCGCCGGCGCGGCGCGGGCCCTTCGTGAACGGGACCTTGCGGCCGAGGACCCGCTCGATTGATTCGAGCACGTCGCGGACCGAGGTCGGCCGGCCGTTGCCGAGGTTGTAGCGCGCCGAGGGAGCGCCGCCGCGCAGCGATTCGAGCGCCAGCAGGTGCGCCGACGCCAGGTCGGCGACGTGCACGTAATCGCGCAGGCAGGTGCCGTCCGGCGTGTCGTAGTCGTTGCCGAAGACCTGGAAACTGCCACGCCCGAGCGCGGCGTCGATGGCGCGGGGGATGAGGTGGAGCTCCGGCGCGTGGTCCTCGCCGAGCTCGCCGTCCGGATCGGCGCCGGCGGCGTTGAAATACCGAAGCACCACAGAGCGGAGCCCGTACGCCGTCTCGTAGTGCGGCAGCGCCTCCTCGATCGCCAGCTTGGTCTGGCCGTAGGTATTGATGGGATGTTTCGGGTGATCCTCGGTGATCGGGGTCTCGATCGGATTGCCGAAGACCGCCGCGGTCGACGAGAACACCAGGTGCTTGATGCCCTCCGCCACCATCGCATCGAGGACCGAGAGCGCCCCGACGACGTTGTTGCGGTAGTAGCCGGACGGGTCGCGCACCGAGTCCCCGACCGAGAGCCAGGCGGCGAAGTGCATCACCGCGTCGACGCTGTTGTCGCCGAGCGCCGCCCGCAGCCGGTCGCGGTCGTGGATGTCGCCGTCGACAACGGCCGCGGCGTGGCGTGCCGCCTCGGGATGTCCCGCCGACATGTTGTCGTAGACGACCACCCGGAGACCCGACTCCGCCAGCGCCTTGACCGCATGACTGCCGATGTAGCCTGCGCCGCCCGTCACCAGCACGCTGTTCATGGCCGCCCTATGGAGAGATACGTAAAGCCGTGGCCGCGGATCTGATCGGGGTTGTAGAGATTGCGGCCGTCGAAGATCACCGGCCCTCTCATCAGCTTCCGCATCCGGGCGAAGTCCGGCTCGCGGAACTCGTTCCATTCGGTGACGATCGCCAGCGCGTCGGCGCCGGCGAGCGCGGCGTAGCTGTTGTCCGCATATTTGATCGACGACCCGAAGATCCGCTTCGCCACCGCCATGGCCTCCGGATCGTAGGCGTGGACCGTGGCGCCGGCGTCAAGCATCCCGGTGATGAGCGGAACCGAGGGGGCCTCGCGCATATCGTCGGTGCGCGGCTTGAAGGCCAGACCCCAGACCGCGATGCGCTTGCCGTCGAGCGAGCCGAAGTGCTGCCGCAGCTTGCCGAGCAGGCGGAGCTTCTGGCGCTCGTTGACCGCCTCGACCGCCTGGAGAATCGCGAAGTCGTATTTGCTGGCCGCGGCGAAGCTGAGCATCGCCTTGACGTCCTTCGGAAAGCAGCTGCCGCCGTAGCCGACGCCCGGGAAGAGGAACGACGAGCCGATGCGGCTGTCGGCGGCGACGGCGCGACGCACCTGGTCGACATCGGCGCCGACGGCTTCGCAGACATTGGCGACCTCGTTCATGAACGAGATCCGGGTCGCCAGCATCGCGTTCGCCGCGTACTTGCTAAGCTCGGCGCTGGCGCAGTCCATCAGCATGATCGGTGCGCCGGTGCGGGTGAACGGGGCGTAGAGCTCCTGCATCAGCGCGGCGGCGCGGGGATCCTCGGCGCCAATCACCACCCGGTCCGGCTTCATGAAGTCGTCGATCGCCGCCCCCTGCTTCAGGAACTCGGGGTTGCTGACGACGCTGAAGGGGTGGGTGGTTTCGCGGCGGATGACCTCCCGGACCAGGGCGGCGGTGCCGACCGGGACCGTGCTCTTGTTGACGATCACCTTATAGCCGTTCATGGCGCGGGCCGTGTCCCGCGCCACCGCGAGCACGTGCTGCAGGTCCGCGGAGCCGTCCTCCCCCGTCGGCGTGCCGACGGCAATGAAGACGATCTGGGCGTTGCGCACGCCGCGCTCGAGCGCCGTGGTGAAGGTCAGGCGCTTTTCGGCGCGATTGCGCCGGACCAGCTCCTCGAGCCCGGGCTCGTAGATGGGAATCTTGCCGCGCTGGAGGAACTTGACCTTGGCGGGATCCTTGTCGATGCAGACGACATCGTTGCCGTTTTCAGCCAGGCAGGCTCCGGCCACCAGGCCGACATAGCCGCTCCCCACGACCGCAATTTTCATCCGCTCAGCCTTCCTTCCGCATAGAAAACCCCTAACGCTAGCACAGCGGAAAAAATAGTGTCAATCCGTTGAACGCCAAGGGTTTGCCGGACTTTCGTTGTGCTACGATTCGCCGCGCGTGCGCATTCTGATGGACTACCGGCCCGCCCTGCGACAGCGGACCGGTGCCGGCGAGTTCGTGCACCGGCTGGCCGAGGCGCTGCAGGCCCGCCTTTCCGGCCGCGATATCCTGACGCTTTTCTCCAGTTCCTGGAAGGACCGCCTGCCCCCGGCGGTGGTGCCCGGCGCACGCCAGGTGGATGTCCGCGTTCCGGTCGGGGTGCTGAACCGGGCCTGGCACCGGCTGGAATGGCCGCCGGTGGAATGGTTTGCCGGCCCCGTGGACATCGCGCAGTCGATGCATCCGCTGCTCCTGCCCTCGCGCGGCGCGCAGTTCGTTACCATCCACGACCTCTACTTCCTCGATCATCCCGAGCAGACAAGGGCGGAGATCCGGAGGGACTATCCCGCGCTGGTCGGGTCCCACGCCCGGCGGGCCGCCGGAGTCATCGTGCCGTCGGAGCACACCCGGCGGACGGTCGCGGCGCGGCTCGACGTGCCGGAGGCGCGGATGATCGTCTGTTCTCCGGGTGCGCCGGACTGGAGCCCGCGGCCGGCGCCGGCGGACGCGGGGCCGATCCTGTTCGTCGGAACGATCGAACCGCGCAAGAACCTCCCTGGACTGCTGCGGGCCTATGCGGCGCTGGTCAGGACCGACCCCGGCGCGCCGCCGCTGATACTCGCGGGACGCGCGGCGGTGCCGCTCGACACCCGCGGGCGCGTTGACGGCGTGGCGCTCGATGGGCGCGTCCACCAGCTCGGATACGTGGACGATGGGCGCCGCGAAGAGTTATACCGCCGGGCCTCGATGCTGGTAATGCCGTCGTTCGACGAAGGCTTCGGCCTCCCGGTCCTGGAAGCGATGACAGTCGGGGTGCCGGTCGTCGCGGCGCGGCGGGGGTCGCTCCCCGAGGTCCTCGGGGACGCGGGGATCCTGGTCGAACCCGAGGATCACGACGCCATGGCGGCGGCGATGCGGCGGGTTCTGGAGGACGCAGACGAGGGCGCCCGGATGGCGGCCGCGGGCGTCGCCCGGGCCGCCACCTACTCGTGGGACGCGGCCGCCGGCCGGCTCTACGACGGCTATGCGGCCGTGCTCGGGAGGCGGCCCGCCGCATGACACTGCGCATCGGCGTGGACGCCCGCGAGCTCCTCGGCGACGCCACCGGGGTGGGCCGGTATCTGGGAGAACTGATGCGCCGGTGGACCGCCCGCCCCGACCGCGGCGCCCGGGAATTCCTGCTCTACTCGCCGGCGCCGCTGCCGCTGGCACTGCCGGCCGGGAGCGTCCGCGGCCGGGTCGTGGGGCGCGGCACCGGCACGTGGTGGGAACAGGCCGCGCTCCGGCGCGCGGTGCAGGCCGATCGGCCGGACCTGTTCTTCGCGCCGGCCTACACCGCCCCGCTCGGGCTACGGATGCCGCTTGCCGCCACCATCCACGACATCTCGTTCGTGGCCCATCCGGAGTGGTTCCCACCGCGCGAGCGCTGGCGGCGGCGGTTGATCACCGCCAGAACGGCGGCGGCGGCGGCTGTCGTCCTCACCGTCTCGCAGTTCTCCCGGGGTGAGCTGGAGCGCTGGCTGGCGGTGCCTGCGGAGCGGATCCGGGTCATCGCTCCGGGCGTGTCCTCCCCGGCCGCGCCGCCGCCGGGCGCCGCGCGGGAGCCGCTGGTCCTCTACACCGGATCGCTCTTCAACCGCCGCCGGCTGCCGGACCTGATTGCCGCGTTCGCCGCCGCGACCGCCGACCTCCCCGAGGCGCGGCTGATGATTGTCGGCGCGGACCGCACCTGGCCACGGCAGGACCTGGCGGCGGTGGCGGCGGCGCACGGTGTCGCGGCGCGCGTCGAGCTGCGCAGCTATGTCGCCGATGCCGAGCTCGCCCGCCTCTACGCGCGGGCCGCGGTGTTCGCCTTTCTGTCCGAGTACGAGGGCTTCGGACTGACGCCGCTCGAAGCGCTTGGCGCCGGCGTCCCGATCGTGGTGCTCGACACACCGGTGGCGCACGAAGTCTACGGCGCTGCCGCCTGCTTCGTCGGCGCCGGGGACATTGCCGGCACGGCGGCGGCGCTGCGGCGTCTGCTGCTGGATCCTGCGAGCGGCGCCGCCGGGCTCGCCGAAGCCGCGCCCCTCCTCCGCCGGTATTCCTGGGATCGCGCCGCCGACGAGACGCTCTCCGCGCTCGAAGGGATCGCGCGCTGATGCCCCGCCTCGCCATCGTCATCGTCAATTTCAACGCTCGCGAGCATCTCGAGCGTTGCCTCGCCTCGCTCGCGACCGCGCCCCCCGCCACCTCCCACGCCATCGCCGTCGTCGACAACGCCTCCACCGACGGCAGCCTCGAGGCGATCCGGGAGCGGTGGCCCGGTGTACGGGTGCATGCGGAGCCCGTCAACCGCGGCTTCGCCGCGGCCAACAATGTCGCCATCCGGGCGACCCGGAGCGAGCTGATCCTGCTGCTCAACAACGACACGCTGGTGCCGGCGGGAGCCATCGACGCGCTGGTGGCGGCGCTCGACGCGCATCCCGCGGCGGCCGTGGCCGGGCCGCGGCTGATTGACGCCGCCGGCGAACCGGAGCTGTCGTTTGGGCCGATGCTCTCGCCGCTCGGCGAACTGCGGCAGAAGGGGATCACCGCCCTCTACCATCGCCGCGTCGAGCCAGCGGTCGAGTGGGTGAATCGGGCGACGCACCGCGAGCAGGAGGTGGACTGGGTCAGCGGCGCATGCCTGCTGGTGCGGCGGACCGCCGCCGAAGCGGCCGGCCTGCTCGACGAACGGTATTTCCTCTATACCGAGGACGTCGACTTCTGCGCCGCCATCCGCGCCCGCGGACACCGAATCCTCTTTGCTCCCGCGGCGGAGGTCGTGCACCTGCGCGGCCGCTCGCGCGCCACCGCCCCGGCGGCGTCGGCGGCGGCCTACCGGCGCAGCCAGCTCGCCTTTTACGCCAAGCATCACCCCGGCTGGGTGGGCCCGCTGCGCCTCTATCTACGGCTGAAAGGCCAGCTCCCGCGGTAGAATCCGGCTCAATGGTCACGTTCTGCCGGGCCGGCTGCCATCCGGACCGCTCCCTCCGGTCCCCCTCGCGATGAGGATCGCCATCGATGCGCGCAAGCTGCGCGATTACGGCATCGGCACCTACATCCGGAACCTCCTGCGGCACCTTTCCCGCATCGACACCAGGACGGAGTACGTGCTCCTCTGCCGGGCGCAGGACTGCGGCGCCGCCGAGGCGCTGGGGGAGAACTTCCGCGCGGTGTCCGAGCCCGCGCCGTCCTATTCGTTCCGCGAGCAGCTGCGCATCCCGCTCGACCTGCGGCGCGAAGGGATCGACCTCTTTCACGCGCCCCATTACGTGCTGCCGCCGCTGACGCCGTGCAAGTCGATCGTCACCATACACGACTGCATCCACCTGCGCTTTCCGCAATACCTGCCGAGCCGGCTTGCCTACGCCTATGCCCGCTCGTCGCTGTGGGTCGCCACCCACCGATCGAACCGGGTGCTGACCGTCTCGGAGGCGTCGAAGCGCGACATCCAGCAGTATTTCCACGTGCCGGAGCGGAAGATCAACGTCATCTACAACGCCATCGACGAGCGCTTCGGGGAGACCCCGTCGCCCGACGAAGTGGAGCGCGTGCGGGAGCGGTACCAGCTGAACGACCCATTCGTGCTCTATGCCGGCAACATCAAGCCGCACAAGAACCTCGAGCGGCTGATTGAGGCGTTTCACACCCTGCGACGCGACGGGCTCGACCAGGTCAAGCTGCTCCTCATCGGCGACGAAGTGTCGAAGTACGCGACGCTGCGGCGGGCGGTGCACAAGTACAAGCTGCACAAGCACGTGCGCTTCTTCGGGTTCGTGCCGGACCAGACGCTGGCCGTGCTCTACCGGCTGGCCGCCGTCTTCGTGTTCCCGTCGCTCTACGAGGGCTTCGGTCTGCCGCCGCTCGAGGCGATGGCCAGCGGCACGCCGGTCATCACCTCCAACGTCTCGTCGCTCCCGGAGGTGGTGGGGGACGCGGCCCTGCTGATCGATCCCACCAGGCCGGAGGAGATTGCCGCGGCGATGCGCCGGGTGCTGACCGAGCCATCGCTCAGGGACGACCTGCGGGCGCGCGGCCTGCGGCGGGTGCAGGAGTTCTCGTGGGATCGCTCGATTCGCCGGGTGCGGGACATCTACGAAGAGGTCCTGGCCGAGTGAGCCCGCAGGCGCGGCCGCGCGTGGCCATCGTCCACGACTGGCTCACCGGGATGCGCGGCGGCGAAAAGGTCCTCGAGGCGCTCTGCGAGATCTACCCCGACGCCCGGCTCTACGCGCTGGTCCGCATCAAGGGCAGCGTCTCGCCGCGGATCGAAGGCCACGCCATCCGCACCTCGCCGGTGCAGTGGCTCCCGGCCGCCGGCCGCCGCTATCGCCACTATCTGCCGCTGTTTCCGACCGCGGTCGAGCTGTTCGACCTGGACGAGTACGATCTTGTCCTCAGCAGCAGCCACTGCGCCGTCAAGTCGGTCATCCGGAGCGGCCGCGCCACCCACATCTGCTATTGCCACTCCCCGATGCGTTACGCCTGGGACCAGTTTCCGGCCTATTTCGGCCCGGATCAGGTGGGCCGGCTGGCCAGCCGGCTGCTCCGGCCGGTAATGGCGCGCCTGGCGCGGTGGGATGCCCAGACCGCCGGGCGGGTCGATGCCTTCGTCGCCAACTCCCGCTATGTTGCGGGGCGGATCCGCCGATACTATAATCGCAGGTC
>JAYTEJ010000322.1:0-2365 GCA_043735365.1 Acidobacteriota bacterium | reverse complement strand
CAATCTGATTCTGACGCTCGTCAAGGCCGGCAAGGGCCCCGAAGCGCTCGACCGCGCCCACGCGCTGGTGGCGGCGGCGCCCGGCGATCCCGATCGGATGTTCACACTCGGGCTCGCCGAGTCGGAGCAGGACGTGGCGGCCGCGATCACGACGTTCCGCCGGGTGCTGCAGCTCGACCCGAAGCACACGCTGGCCCGGTACAACCTCGCGCTGGTCCTGAAGCGGGCGGATCGGCTTGCCGAAGCGGTGGAAGCGCTGCAGCACGCGCTGGAGGTCGAGCCCCGTCCGGAGGCGTTCTATACGCTGGGCGTCATCTACTGGCAGCAGGGAGACACCGAAGCGGCGGCACGCGCGCTGCGGGATGCGGTCGCGACCGACCCGCGCTACGCGGAGGCCCATTACACGCTCGGCGCGGTGCTCGCTGCGAGACGCGACTGGCGAGGCGCCGCCGAGGCGCTGCGGCGCGCCATCGCGCTGCGTCCGGATCTTCCTGGCGCGCACTATTCCCTGGCACGCGTCCTTCAACAGTCAGGCGATGCGACGGCTGGCGCCGCGGAGTTCGAGGAAGCCGAACGCCTGCGCACACGCGCGCAGGCCGAACAGGAGGCCGGCGTGTGGACCGCCGTGGGGAGCCGTACGCTCGAGAGCGGCGACCTCACCGGCGCGCTCGAGCAGTTCCGGCGCGCGACGGCGGTGTTCGAGGGCTACGCCCCGGCGCATTTTCAGATGGGCCTCGTACTGCAGCGGCTCGGACAGCCCGACGCCGCCGCTGCGGCATTTCACAGGGCCGCACAGCTGAATCCAGGACTCGCGCCTCCCCATTGGCCGAAATAGCTTCCTTTACAGCTTGTCTCGGCTCACCGGGAGAGGTATAACCTTACGCGCGTGAGCGGATGTTGAGGCGACGATACCCAACTGCTGTCGCGTATCGCCATGCGAAACAAAGCCACGGTCGGAGGAAACCGAATGAAGACCACTCGTGTATGGCAGGGTGTGTGGTGCATCGTGCTGCTGCTGGCGTGCGTCAGCAGTGCAACGGCGGCCCAGGAGTTCCGGGCCACGGTGAGAGGACAAGTCGTCGATTCCAGCCAGGGGGCGCTCCCGGGCGCGACCATCACTGTCCGCAATCAGGAGACCGGCGAGGTGGGGACGGCGACGACGAACAACGAAGGCACGTACAGCGTCCCGTTCCTCCGTCCCGGCTTGTATAGCGTGACCGTCGAAATGAGCGGGTTCCAGAAATACACCCAGACCGACATTCGGCTGCAAGTGAGCCAGGTGGCGGTCATCAATGCCCAGCTCGGCATCGGCGGGCTGGCCGAGAGCGTCAACGTCTCCGCGGAAGCGCCGCTCCTCGAAACCAGCAATGCCAACCGCGGGACGGTGATCGACCAGGCGCGCATCGCCGAGCTGCCGCTGCAATCGCGCAGTCCGATGGCGCTCGCGACCCTCGTCGCCGGCGTCACCTACAACGCCCCGGCGATCTATCTTCGTCCGTTCGACAACGGCGCGCTCGCCGACTGGTCGATGAACGGCGGGCAGAACCGCAATAACGAGTTCCTGCTCGACGGCGCCCCGAACAACGCCAATCAGGGGGGCAACAACATCGCCTACGTGCCTCCCGCGGAAGCGGTGCAGGAGTTCAAGGTGTCGACCAACTCCTATGACGCGCAGTACGGCCGGACCGCCGGCGGCGTCATCAACATGTCGCTCAAGTCCGGGACGAACAGCTTCCACGGCGTCGGCTACGATTTCATGCGGCGCAAGGGTCTGGCCGCCAATTCGTTCCTCCTCAACTCGCGAAACGCCCCGAAGACCGACCAGTACATCGATCAGTACGGATTCAGCGTCGATGGCCCGATCTTCAAGAACAAGACGTTCTTCCTGTTCACCGGGGAGAAGTACCGCGAGGGCACGCCCAGCCCGTTGTTCAGCACGGTCCCGACGCCGGCGATGAAGAACGGCGACTTCAGTGGCCTCGTCGACGCCTCGGGGCGTCTCATCACCATCTACGACCCGGCGACCGGCCACGACGTCAACGGCGTCTGGACGCGCGACCCGTTCCCCGGCAACCAGATCCCCGCCGATCGCATCTCCGCGACGGCGAAAGCGCTCCTCAAGTACTATCCTGATCCGAACGGCACCACCGCCGGGGTGGCCCCGTGGCAGCAGAACCTCCAGTACGCCGAACACTTCAACAAGGACATCTTCTGGAACTGGGTCGGCAAGGTCGATCACAATTTCACCGCCAACGACCGGGCGTTTTTCCGGTGGGGGGAGAACAAGCGCAACGAGATCCGCAATACCAGCGCGATTCGGAACGGCCCCGCCCAGGACGGCCAGCTGCCGCTGTGGCGCGCCAAC
>JAYTEJ010000321.1:0-6188 GCA_043735365.1 Acidobacteriota bacterium | reverse complement strand
GCATGGTCGGCGCGCAACCGGTCGATCATCTCGACCAGCATCTTCACTTTTTCTTCCAGACGGTCGATCGGCTCGAGATCGACGTCGCGTACCGCTACTTTCGCCAAGACCAACGCTCCTTCAGCTCTGGATCTTCCGCGGGACGGCGGAAGCGTCGAAATCCTGTTCCGCACCGGGCGCGCGGCGCGCGTCAGGGACGCGCCGGCCGCTCAGGCCCGCTACCGCTGTTCGGCGCCGTGCGCGGCGGCCAGCGCCCGGACGATGCGCCCGGTGGCCTGCTGCGCGTCGTCGTCGGTCAGTGTGCGATCGGAATCCCTGAACGTGAGCCGCAGCGAGAGGCTCACGCGTCCGTCCGCTACCCCCTTGCCCTGGTATCGATCGAACTCGACGACCGAGACGAGCGTCGCGGGCGCCGATGAACGGATAGTGCCACGAACCGCCGCAGCAGGCAAGGCTTCATCGACGAGGATCGAGACGTCGCGGACGATCGACGGGAAGCGCGGCAGCGGCTCGGCGCGGAGCGGCGCCGTGCCGGCCGCGGCCGCCGCGGCGTCGAGATCGATCTCGGCGACGTAGACGGGCTCGCCGGCGGGAAACCCGCGCGCTTCCGCCAATGCCGGCACGAGCTGTCCGAGCGTGCCGAGGTCCTTCCCGGCCGCTGCCACCTCGGCGGCACGGCCGCGCACCAGCCAGCCGCGCGAGACGGCGCGGAACTCGAGCGCGCCTTCGGGCAGCCCCATCGCCGCGCCCAGCAGTTCCACCGCGCCGCGGACGTCGAAGAAGTCCACGGCGCGCGCCGGCGCCGACCAGTGCAGGCCCGCCGCCGCGCCGCACCAGACCAGGGCGGCGCTGCGGCCTTCCCCGGCGGCGGTGAAGCGGCTGCCGGTCTCGAAAAGCGCGACGTCACGGCGGCCGCGGCGACGGTTGTGCGCGCAGGAGTCGATCAGGCCGGGCAGCAGCGAGGGGCGCAGCACGGCGAACTTCTCCGAGAGCGGGTTGGCGATCGCCGCCGGCTCGACCCCGGGCTCGCAGAACGGCAGAGCCGCCTGGCGCTCGATGAAGGCGAAGGTCATCGACTCGGAAAAGCCCGCCGCCGCCAGCGCGGTGCGGACGATGCGGTCGCGGCCGACGCGCGGATCGGGAGGCGGCTGCGGCGCGGTCAGCGGCGGGAAGCGCGCCGGTAGCCGATCGAAGCCGTGGTGGCGGCCGACCTCCTCGATCAGATCGACCTCGCGCGAGACGTCGACGCGGAACGTCGGCACGGTCACGATCCAGGCCTGCTCCGGTTCGCCGGCGTCGCGCACCAGGAAACCCAGCGACTCGAGAAAGCGGACGACATCGGCGGCGGGCACCGCCTGGCCGAGGACGCGCGCGATGCGCGAGCCGCGCAGGCGGATCTCGAGCGCCGGGCGGGGCGCGGGATACCGATCGACCAGCGGTCCGACCGGCGTCCCGGCGTTGATGTCGGCCAGCAGCGCGGCCATCCGCCGGATCCCGAGCGGCGCGGCGCCGATATCGCCGCCGCGCTCGAAGCGCGACGAGGCCTCGGTCTTGAGGTTGAGGCGCTTGCTGGTGCGGCGCACCGAGGCGGGCAGGAAACAGGCGCTCTCCAGGACGATCCGGGTCGTGCCGGAGGAAATCTCCGAGTGCTGTCCGCCCATGACGCCGGCGATCGCCACTGCCCGTTCGGTGTCGGCGATGACCAGCATGTCGGCATCGAGTGTCCGGTCGACGCCGTCGAGCGTCTGCATGCGCTCGCCGTCGCGGCCGCGGCGGACGACGATGCGCTGGCCGGCGAGGTGGCGGAGGTCGAAGGCGTGCATCGGCTGGCCGATCTCGAGCATCACGTAGTTGGTGATGTCGACGACGTTGCTGATCGAGCGGACGCCGGCCGCCTCGAGCCGGGTGCGGAGCCACTCGGGGGAGGGGCCGATGCGGACGTCGAAGACCTGGGCGCAGTAGCGGGGGCAGAGGTCCGGGGCGTCGAGGTCCACCGCAATCGATCCGGCCGCGCCGGCGGCGCCGACATCGAGCGGCGGCATCTCCGGCAGGCGCAGCGTCCCCCCCCAGATCGCGGCCGCCTCGCGGGCGAGGCCGACGTGGTTCAGGCAGTCGGGACGGTTGGCGGTGATCTCGAAGTCGATGACCGGGACCGGGCCGTGCTCGACGGCGGCGACTTCGAAGCCGCGCAGGCCGATCGCCTCGGCGACAGTGTCGACGTCGCCGGGCACGGTTACCAGTTCCGCGAGCCAGGGATGGACCAGCCTCACAGCGGGAACTGCTCCAGGAAGCGGAGGTCGTTTTCGTAGAAGAGGCGGATGTCTTCGACCCCCCACTTGAGCAGCGCGACCCGCTCGATGCCCATGCCGAAGGCGAAACCGGTGTAGCGCTCGGGGTCGTAGCCCACGGCTTCGAAGACCGCGGGATGGACCATGCCGCTGCCGAGGATCTCGAGCCAGCCGGTGCGCTTGCACATCGCGCAGTCGCGGCCGGTGCCGCCGCAGGCGCCGCAGCTGATGTCCACCTCGGCGCTGGGTTCCGTGTAGGGGAAGAAGCTCGGGCGGAAGCGGAGCTTGCGTTCGTCGCCGAAGAGCTCCCGCAGGAAGGCGAACAGCGTGCCCTTGAGGTCGGCGAGCGAGACGTCCTCGCCGACCACCAGCCCTTCGACCTGGGTGAACATCGGCGTGTGGGTGATGTCGAGGTCGTCGCGGCGGTAGACGCGGCCCGGCGCGATCAGCCGCACCGGCGGGCGGTGCTGCTCCATGTAGCGGACCTGCATGCCCGAGGTGTGGGTGCGCAGCAGCGTCGCGGGGGAGCCGACCGCGGAGCGGACCGGGGAGGCCAGGTAGAGCGTGTCCTGCATGTCGCGGGCGGGATGCTCCGGCGGCATGTTGAGCGCTTCGAAGTTGTGGTAGTCGTCCTCGAGCTCGGGCCCTTCGAGGATGAGAAAGCCGAGGCGGGTGAAGATTGATTCAATCCGCTCGCGCAGGAGGGTGAGCGGGTGGCGGCGGCCGATCGGAACCGGACGTCCCGGCAGGGTGACGTCAACCGCGCCGGCGGGCGGGCGCGACTGTTCGGCCGCCTCGATGCGTTCGTCGAGCGTCGTCTCGATCGAGCGCTTGAGGTCGTTGGCCAGCTTGCCGAGCACCGGGCGCGCCTCGACCGGCGCGGTGCCCAGCGCCTTGAGCAGCGCCGATACCAGCCCGCCTTTGCGGGACAGATAGCGGTCGCGTACGGCGCGCAGAGCCTCGGCACCCGAGGCCCTGGCGACGTCGGCGTCGAACTGTGTCCGGAGGCTGTCGATCGGGGAGGAAGGGTCTGACACTCCCTTGAACCCTGCTGCGGCGGCGGACTAGCCGCGCGCCGCGTCGGCCGCCGCGCGCGCCTTGGGCCGCGCCGCCTTCGCCTCGGTCGATGCCGCGCGCTTCACCGGTGCGGGCCTGGCGGCGGCCGCCACCTCCGCGAACTTGGTGAAGGCGGCGGGGCTGCTGATCGCCAGCTCCGCAAGCGTCTTGCGGTCGACGGGGTTGCCCGCCGCCTTGAGCCCGGCCATCAGCTGGCCGTAGGTCAGCCCGTTCTCGCGCGCCGCGGCGTTGATCCGGATCACCCAGAGGCGTCGGAAATCACGCTTCTTCCGGCGCCGGCCGACGAACGCATACTTGAGCGCGGTGTCGACCGATTCCTTGGCGGAGCGATAGAGCTTGCTCTTGGTCTGATAGAAGCCCTTCGCCCGCGACAGCAGTTTTTTTCGCTTCGCGCGCCGGACATTTCCCCGTTTTACTCTCGGCATCTTAAAATCCTAAGCTTCCAGTTTCCCGTTTGGTTCAGTTTCCGGTTCCCAGTTCCCGGTTCCCAGCTCCCGTATGACCGCTGCGCAGCAGCGGCGCGTTGACGATTGGAACTGACGACTGGCGACTGGGGACTGGCTACCGTCCGATTAGTTCGGCAGCATCTTCCGCAGCGAGGCCTGGTCGGCGGCGGAGACCACCACCGTGCCCTTGAGCCCGCGCTTGCGGCTGCGGCTCTTGCTCGTGAGGATGTGCTGCTTGAACGCCTTGCTGCGCACGAACTTGCCCGTGCCCGTCTTCTTGAACCGCTTCGCGGCGCCCCTGTGGGTCTTCAACTTCGGCATGATCTCGTCTCTTACCTGTTATTGAACGGAGTCTTTCGGCTCCGCCTCTTTTTTCGCCGCCGGCTTCCGGCCCGTCCGCTGGGCCAGGATCGTGTGCATCTGATTGCCTTCCTGCCGCGGCATGGTCTCGGCCATCGCCACGTCGGTCAGGTCCTCGATCAATCGCTCCAGAATCCGCCGCCCGATTTCCGGATGCGCCATTTCGCGTCCGCGGAAGAAAATCGTGGCCTTGACCTTGTCCCCCTCAGCCAGGAAGCGCTCGATGTGCTTCTTCTTGAACTGATAGTCGTGCTCGTCGACCTTGGGCCGGAACTTGATCTCCTTGACCTCGATGATCTTCTGGTGCTTCTTGGCCTCGCGGGCGCGCTTCTGTTCCTGGTACTGATAGCGCCCGAAGTCCATGATGCGGCAGACCGGCGGTGTCGCCGTCGCGGCGATCTCGACCAGGTCCAGCCCCTTCTGCTTGGCGATCGTCAGGGCCTGCTGCGGCGGCATGATGCCCAGCTGCTGACCCGTGTCGTCGATGACGCGCACCTCGCGCACCCTGATCCGTTCGTTCACCCGCGTGCGGTCGTCCCGCCGCGGGCTTCGGTCGTAAGCGATAAAAACCTCCTGCAATACAGTTCGAGTTCGAAGGCCGAACGCTGAAGAATCCCCGCGATCTTCAGACTTCAGACTTCAGCGGTTCGCCCTTCGCGCGCACTTCCCCCAGCGCGGCCTCGAGAAACGCCACCACCGGCCGGGAGCCCTGGTCGCCGTCGGCCCGGCTGCGGACCGACACCGTCCCGTCGCCCGCCTCCTTGTCCCCCACGACCAGCATATAGGGAATCTTCTGGAGCTGCGCCTCGCGGATTTTATAACCAATCTTCTCGTAGCGCTCGTCGACCTCGACCCGGAGCCCGGCCCCGGCCAGCCGCTCGCGCACCGAGGCCGCGTAGGCCAGGTGGCGGTCGGCAATCGGCAGCACCGCGACCTGGACCGGGGCCAGCCACAACGGGAAGGCGCCGGCGTAATGCTCGATCAGCAAAGCGATGAAGCGCTCGAAGCTGCCGAAAATCGCCCGGTGAATCACCACCGGCCGGTGGACCGTGTTGTCGGCCCCTACGTACTCGAGGTCGAAGCGCTGCGGCAGCTGATAGTCGAGCTGGATGGTGGCGCACTGCCACTGCCGGCCGATCGCATCGGTGATGTCGAAGTCGATCTTGGGGCCGTAGAACGCCCCGTCCTTCTCGTTCACCGTATAGGCCTGCCCGGCCGAGTCGAGGGCGCGCCGCAGCGAGCTTTCGGCGTGATCCCAGGTGGCGATCTCTCCGAGATACTCATCGGGCCGGGTCGAGAGCTTCGCCGAGAAGGCAAGGCCGAAGTCGGCGTAGACCCGTTGCACCAGCCGCAGCAGCGCCTCGACCTCCGACTGGATCTGGTCCTCGGTCACGAAGCAATGGGCGTCGTCCTGCGAGAACTGCCGCACCCGGGTGAGGCCGGAGAGCACGCCCGAGGCCTCGTTGCGGTGCAGCGGCGTCTGCTCGTGGAAGCGGAGCGGCAGCTCGCGGTAGCTGCGCTTCTCGCTGCCGAAGACCAGCATGTGGCCGGGGCAGTTCATCGCCTTCATCCCCATCTCCTCGCCGTCGCGGCCGTGGATGAGGAACATGTTCTCGCGGTAGTGCTGCCAGTGCCCGGAGGCCTCCCAGAGCGCCTTGTTGAAGACCAGCGGGGTCTTGACCTCGACGTAGCCGGCGGGGAAGAGCACGTCGCGCATGTAGTCGGCGAGCAGGTTGTAGAAGGTCGTCCCCTTGCTCAGCCAGAAGGTCGCCCCCGGCGCCCACGGATGGAAGGTGAACAGCCCGAGGTCCTTCCCGAGCTTGCGATGATCGCGCGCCTTGGCTTCGTCGATCCGGCGCAGGTGCGCCTTGAGGTCGGACTCGGTCAGGAACGCGGTACCGTAGATCCGCTGCATCGGCTGGTTGCGCGAATCCCCTTTCCAGTAGGCGTTCGAGGTGCTGAGCAGCTTGAACGCCTTCAGCCGGCCGGTCGACGGTACGTGCGGGCCGACGCAGAA
>JAYTEJ010000320.1:0-1553 GCA_043735365.1 Acidobacteriota bacterium | reverse complement strand
CGCAGCAGCATCCGCAGCAGCGTCGACTTCCCGGCGCCGCTCGGCCCCGTCAGGAAGACGAAGTCTCCCTTCTCGATCCGGATCGAGAGGTCCCGCAGCGCATAGACGCCGCGTGCGTAGGTTTTCGACAGCTGGATCGCTTCGATCATGCCTGCTCCTGATCCAGCCGCCGCCGCATGATCGTATTGACCAGCGCCGGATTGGCCTTGCCGGCCATGGCCTTGATCACCTGGCCGACGAGAAATCCGAACGTCTGCCGCTTGCCGGTCTTGTACTGCGCCACGGCATCGGCATTGGCGGCCAGGACCTTGCCGACCGCGGCCTCGACCGCCCCCTCGTCGTCGATGCGGGCGAGCCCCTCGGCGGCGACAATCTCCGCCGCGCGACGCCCCGTCCCGTACATCTTCTCGAAGACGTCCTTGGCAGTGACGCCGCTGATCGTGCCGGCGTCAATCAGCCGGATCAGCTCCCCCAGCGCCGCCGCCGCCAGCGGCACCGTCTCGATGCCCACGCCAAGCTCGTTCATCGTCCGGGTCAGCTCTCCCATGATCCAGTTGCCGGCGGCCTTCGGATTGCCGGCGGCTGCGGCAGCCGCCTCGAAGTAGCAGCCGAGCGCGGCGGACTGGGCGAGCAGCGCCGCGTCGTAGTCCGACAAGCCGTACTGGGTGATGAACCGCAGGCGGCGGGCATCGGGCAGTTCCGGCAGCGTCGCGCGAATCGCCTCGATGGCCGCGCGCTCGAGCTGCAGCGGCGGCAGATCGGGCTCCGGAAAGTAGCGGTAGTCGTGCGCCTCTTCCTTGCTGCGCATCGACAGCGTCCGGCCCGCGCCCGGATCCCACAACCGGGTCTCGTGCACCACCCGTCCACCGTCGCGCAGCACCGCGATCTGGCGATCGATCTCGAACTCGAGCGCCCGCTGCACGTGGCGGAAGGAGTTGAGATTCTTGATCTCGGTCTTGACGCCAAACGGGCCGGTGCCGGCGGCCCGGACCGAGATGTTGGCGTCGCAGCGCAGGCTGCCCTCTTCCATGTTGCCGTCGGTGACGCCGGTGGCCACGAGGATGGCGCGCAGCCGGCTGAAACACTCGGCCGCGTCGGCGGCGTTGCGGACGTCGGGATGACTGACGATCTCAATCAGCGGCACGCCGCTGCGGTTGAAATCCAGGCCGGTGGCGCGGTCGGAGTCTGGCAAGCCCTCGTGCAGCGACTTGCCGGCGTCTTCCTCGAGGTGGACGCGGAGGATGCCGACGCGGCGCGGCTCGCCGCGCACCTCGAACTCGAGCGCGCCGCCGGTGGCCAGCGGCCGATCGTACTGGGAGATCTGGTAGCCCTTCGGCAGATCGGGATAGAAGTAGTTCTTGCGGGCGAAGATCGACTCGGTGTGGACCTCGCACCCGAGCGCCAGCGCGGCCTTGACGGCGAGCTCCACGGCGCGGCGGTTGAGCACCGGCAGGGTCCCGGGCAGCCCCAGGCAGACCGGACAGGTCTGGGCATTGGGCGGCGCGCCGAAGCGCGTGCTGCACCCGCAGAACAGCTTGCTCTCTGTCTGCAGC
>JAYTEJ010000319.1:0-20496 GCA_043735365.1 Acidobacteriota bacterium | reverse complement strand
GCCGGCGCGACCGACGTCACCGTGACGCTGACCCCGGCGTCCGGCCCGACGATGTCGGGCACGCTCGTCGACAGGGACGACCTGTTCGTCACGATCAAGGACGACTCAGGAGCGACCCATGTGGTCCGCCGCGTCCCCGGCCTGAAGATCGTCAAGCGCGACCCGCTGCAGGCGCACCACGACCTGCTCGATCGCATCACCGACACGCAGATTCACGACCTGGTGGCCCACCTGGAGAAGATGAAGTGACGCGGTTCTGGCTGACGACGACGCTGCTGTGCCTCGCGGCGGCGGGAGGATCGGCGCAGCAACGCGGCCTCGATCCCGCGAAGCTCCTGACCCCGGGCACCGATGCCTGGCCGACCTACAACGGCGACTACTCGGGCCGCCGCTACAGCCCGCTCGCCCTGATCACGGACGCCAACGTCAAGGCCCTGAGCCTGGCGTGGATGCGCAACCTCACCGGCCCGGTCCTGTCCGTCAAGGCGACGCCGCTGATGATCGACGGCGTGCTCTATCTCTCCACCCAGGACAACGCCTACGCGATCGAGGCGCGGACCGGGCGCGAGCTCTGGCACTACGTCTGGGCGTCGAAGGGGGGGAACCACCTGTCCAACCGCGGCATGGGCGCGCTCGGCGACACCGTCTACTTCGAGACCCCCGACTGCCACCTGGTCGCGCTCGATATCAGGAACGGCAAGGAGCGCTGGAACAAGGAAATCTGCAACCTCGAGCAGTTCTATTACGGCTCGGTGGCGCCGGTCGTGATCGGCAACCACGTCATCACCGGCGTCAGCGGCGACGACATGGACAACCCCGGCTACCTCGAGGCCCACGACCCGGCCAGCGGCGAGCGCCAGTGGCGCTGGTATTCGGTGCCGCAGAGCGCCGACGAGCCAGGGTCCGACACCTGGCCCAACGTCGAGGCGGCCCGGCACGGCGGCGGCATGACCTGGCAGCCGGTGACCTACGACCCGCAGCTCAACCTGATCTACGTCACCACCGGCAATCCCCAGCCGGTCATGGCCCAGAAGAACCGTCAGGGAGACAACCTCTTCACCGCCTCGATCGTCGCGCTCAACGCCGACACCGGCAAGATGGTCTGGTATTTCCAGTCGTCGCCGCACGACACCCACGACTGGGACGGCAACGAGACGGCGGTGCTCATCGACGGCACCATCGCCGGCCAGCCGCGCAAGCTGCTGGCGCAGGCGGCGCGCAACGGCCACTTCTTCCTCCTCGACCGCACCAACGGCAAGGCCATCGTCTCGACCGAGTTCGTCAAGACCAACTGGTCGCTCGGCTACGACAAGCGCGGCCAGCCGATTCCCAATCCCGACAAGCGCCCGCAGGTCGCCGGAGCGCTCATCTCGCCGAACGCCGGCGGCGGCACCAACTGGTATCCGCCGTCCTTCAGCCCGAAGACCGGGCTCTTCTACGTCAACGCGACCCGGTCCTACAGCGTCTACTACCTCTACGACCCCAGCGACATGCCCGCCGGCTGGGGCGGCACCGACCGCGGCGGCTGGTCCGAATCGATGGTCCAGGCGATCGACTACCGCACCGGCAAGATCCGCTGGAGCCATCCGTGGGAGAGCGGCGGCCGCTCGGGCATTCTCACCACCGCCGGCAACGTCCTCTTCACGGGGGGCTCGGCCGGGTTCACGGCCCTCAATGCCACCACCGGCGACTTTCTGTGGGCTTCGCGGCTCCCCAGCGCGGTCAGCAACGGGCCGATCACCTACGAGCTCGACGGCCTCCAGTACGTCGTCGTGGCCGCCGGAAATTCGCTCGCCGCGTTCGTACTCAATAAGTAACGCGCCGCGGGCGCGCCCGATTCACTGTTGCCGAGGAGACATCATGCTCTACACGAGACGCGAACTGGGACAACTGGCGCTCGCCACCCTGCCGGCCGCCGGCCTCGCGGGACGGCCGCTCGCGGCCATCGCCGCCGCGGCCGCGAAACCGGACTCGAAAGTGAACGGCGTTCAGATCGGCCTGAACGTGCCCTACGACTTCGGCAACAACCTGATGAGCGGCGACGAGGTCCTCGACGGCTGCCTCAAGCTCAACGTCAGCGCCGTGGAGCTGCGCTCGCAGCCGGTGGAGCTGTTCATGGGCGTGCCGCAGGCGCTGCTCGCCGGCGGCGGACGAGGCCAGCAGACACCCGAGCAGCTGGCGGCGCGCAAGACCGCCGCGGCCGATCTCAGCAAGTGGCGGACCGCGGCGCCGCTCGCCAAAGCCAGGGACTTCCGGAAGAAGTACGAAGACGCCGGCGTCCTCATCCAGATCCTGAAGTTCGACAACGTTCTCGCCTTCTCCGACGAGGTGCTCGACTACGCGTTCGAGCTCGCCAAGGCAGTCGGCGCCGGCGCCATCTCGTGCGAGCTGCCGGTCGATCAGGTGGAAGCCTCGAAGCGCCTCGGACAGTTCGCCGACAAGCACGGGCTCATGATCGGCTTCCACGGCCACACCGCCATGACCCCGGCGATCTGGGAGCGGGCGTTCACCTACGCGAAGCACAACGGCGCCAATCTCGACATCGGCCATTTCATCGGCGGCAACAAGACGTCGCCGGTGCCGTTCCTGAAGCAGCATCACGACCGCATCACCCACGTCCACGTCAAGGACAAGACCTTCGCCGACGCCAACGTGCCGTTCGGCAAGGGGGATACTCCTATCACCGAGGTACTGCGGGTCATTCGCGACAACAAGTGGCCGATCCAGGCGACGATCGAATTCGAGTACCCCGTCCCGCAGGGCTCCGACCGCATGACCGAGATTGCCAAGTCGGTGGACTATTGCCGGAAAGCGTTGTCGGCATGAACCGGAGGTTACGAAGAGGTGCCGAGTTCCGGGCTCCGGGTTCCGAGTTCCGGGTTCGGGGTTCCGGGTTCGGGAGTCTGGGTCTCGTCCGGCCGATGAGCGGGAGCGGGAACGGAATACGGCCTGCCGAACGCTGACAACACTGAGCTGACAACTGCCAAGCCGGGACTGATTACATGCGTCACATATCGCCGGGCGTGCTCGGGATGGTGCTGTTCGTGAGTGTGCTCGGGGGCACAAGTGCGCAGCAGCGGCCGCTGCGGACGCTCGACACGGTCTACGACGGGCCGGTGTCCACCTCCGCGGCGGCGTGGAAGGCGCGCGCGGGCTACCTCCGCGAGCACGTGCTGGCGTCGGCGGGGCTGCTGCCGATGCCCGCGCGCACGGCGCTGCGGCCGGTGGTCTTCGGCGAGCTGACCCACGAGGACTACAGCGTTTCGAAGGTCTACTTCGAGAGCCTGCCCGGGTTCTTCGTCACCGGCAACCTCTACCGGCCGGCCGGCAGCGGCCCCTTCCCCGCCGTGCTCTCGCCGCACGGGCACTGGGCCTACGGACGGCTCGAGAACACGCCGCTGGTCTCGGCGCCCGGGCGCGCCATCAACCTCGCGCGTCAGGGCTTCGTCGTCTTCACCTACGACATGATTGGCTACAACGACAGCCGCCAGCTGCCGCATACCTTCGGCGGCCGGCGCGAGGCGCTGTGGGGGCTGAGCCTCGCCGGCCTGCAGCTCTGGAATTCGATTCGCTCGCTCGACTTCCTGGAGACGCTCTCGTACGTGAAACGGGAGGCGATCGGCGTGACCGGTGAATCGGGTGGGGGCACGCAGACCTTCCTGCTCGCGGCCGTCGACGACCGCGTCGCGGTGGCGGCCCCGGTGAACATGATCTCGCTGCACATGCAGGGAGGCTGCCTGTGCGAGAACCCACCGGGCCTGCGTCTGGACACCACCAACGTCGAGATCGCGGCAACGATTGCGCCGCGGCCGCTGCTGATGGTCTCGGCCAGCGGCGACTGGACCGCCGACACGCTCGAGAAGGAATACCCGGCGGTCCGCGGCATCTACAGCCTGCTCGGGGCCGCTGACAAGGTCCACGCTGTCAGGGTACGGGCCGAGCACAACTACAACCGCGAGTCGCGCGAGGCGATGTATGCCTGGATGGCGCGATGGCTGCAGCACGCCCCCGCCGACACGATGGTCGCCGAGCGTAATTTCACCCCCGACCCGCTCAACGACCTGCTGGTCTTCTACGGCCGGCCGCTGCCGGACGGGGCGCTCACCGCAGACCAGGTCACGGCGCAATGGATCGAGGCGGCCACCCGGCAGCTGACGTCGGCGCCGCCGGAGACCCTCGCCCTGTCGCTCCGTCACGCCCTCGGCTACGGCGACCGCCGCGCGCCAGAGAGCACGGCTCCACGCACCGCAACCCGGACCGTTCTGCTCGGATCGCCAGACCCGGGCCTCGAACAGCAGCTGCGGAAGGCAGGCTTCACGGTGCAAGTGATTGCCTTCACCACGGCCGACCCCGGCGAAGCCGCCAAGATCAAGCATTTCGACACCTACAACCGGACCCCGGCCGCTCAGCGCGCCGCCGACATCGTCGCCGGGCTCGAGGCCCACCCGGGCGCCGCGGTCATCGCCAGCGGCGACGCCGCCCTCGCGGCGCTGCTCGCCGCCGCGGTCGTGCCGCTCCGCGCCGCGGTGCTGGACGTGAACCGCTTCGACACCTCGAGCGACGCCGATTACCTCACGCATCTCGACATGCCCGGCCTGCGGCGCGCCGGCGGCCTGCAGACGGCCGTCGCGGCGGCTGGTCCCTCTCTCGTGATTCACAACGCCGGCGACCACTTCGCGATCCGCGGGCCGCGGATCGAGTCCCGGCCGCTCACCGCGCCCGAGATCGTCGCTGCCCTGCAGTCCGCCCGGCGCTGAGCGCGGCGCGGATTGCCTATAATGAACAGGTCACCCTTGATCGCGCCGACGCGCGAGGAGAATCCCATGCGTCTTGTCTCTGTCCGACCCTTCTCTCCCCGACAGCTCCTCCGCGGCGCGGCACTGCTGGCCATGACGCTGTCCGCGCCGGTACTGCTGGCACAGTCGGCCACGCCCCAGGCCACGGCCGGCGCGGCCGCGCCGAACACCCTGACCGCCGCCGAAAAGGCTGCCGGCTGGACGCTGCTCTTCGACGGCAAGACCACGAACGGCTGGCGCGGCTTCAACGCCGACAGTTTTCCGGCCAGCGGCTGGGTCGTGGAAGACGGCGCCCTGAAGAAGGTCGGCAAGGGGGAGAAGCCGGGATCCGGCGGCGACATCGTCACCGCCGACAGCTACGGCGACTTCGAGCTGGCGCTCGACTGGAAGCTCACGCCCGGCGGCAACAGCGGCCTGAAGTATCTGATTGTCGAGCCGAGCGACCGCAAGGGACGCGCCGGCGTCGGCTACGAGATGCAGATCCTGGACGATGAGCGGCACCCCGATGCCAAGGAGGGGGTCAACGGCAACCGGACCGCGGGCGCCCTCTACGACCTGATCGCGCCGAGCGCGCACGCCGCGAAGCCGATCGGCGAATGGAACCACGTGCGCCTGGTCGTCAACGGGCACCACGTCGAGCACTGGCTCAACGGCCAGCGCGTCGTCCAATTCGAGATCGGCAGCCCCGAGATGAAGGGCTTGATCGCGAAGAGCAAGTACAAGCAGATCAAGGGATTCGGCGACGCCACCAGCGGCCACGTCCTGCTCCAGGACCACGGCGACGAGGTCTCGTTCCGCAACATCAAGATCCGCAGGCTCACGCCCGGCACCCGCACCCCCTAGGCCGCGTCACGATGCCGTTCATTCACGACCACTTTCTCCTGCACAACGAGCCGGCGCGCCGCCTGTACGTCGCGCACGCCGGCTCGCAGCCGATTTTCGATTACCACAGCCATCTGCCGCCGCAGGACATCGCCGAGGATCGCACCTTCCGGAACCTGTTCGAGATCTGGCTCGAGGGGGATCATTACAAGTGGCGGGCGATGCGCGCCAACGGCATCCCGGAGATGTACTGCACCGGCGACGCCGACCCCTACGAGAAGTTCAAGGCGTGGGCCGCGACAGTGCCGCGCTGCCTGCGCAACCCGCTCTACCACTGGACGCATCTCGAGCTCACCCGCTATTTCGGCATCGAGGAGCTGCTGGACGAATCGTCTGCCGACCGCATCTGGCACCAGGCAAAGGAACGGCTGCAGACCCCTGAGCTCTCGGCGCGCGGTATCCTGCGGAAGTTCAACGTCCGGGTCCTCTGCACCACGGACGACCCCGCCGACCCGCTCGACCATCACGCCCGCATTCGCGCCGACGACTTCGGCACCCGCGTCTATCCGACCTTCCGGCCCGACCGCGCCCTCGACGTCCACCTGCCGGCGGTCTTCAACCCGTGGCTCGAACGGCTCGCCGCCACCTCCGGCGTCGACATCGGCCGCTTCGCCGACCTGCAGGAGGCGCTGCGCCGGCGCCACGACGACTTCCATGCCGCGGGCGGACGGCTCTCGGACCACGGCCTGTCGCGCTGCCCGGTGGCGCTCTCCACCGAGCGTGCCGCCGCCGCCACCTTCGACAAGGCGCGCGCCGGCCAGACCGTCAGCCCCGAGGAACAGGAGGGCTTCGCGGCGCTGATGATGCACTTCTTCGGCCAGCTCGACGCGGAGAAAGGCTGGACCAAGCAGCTTCATCTCGGCGCCCGGCGCAACGCCAGCACCCGCGGCTTCGAGCTCTCGGGACGCGACACCGGCTACGACTCGATTGGCGACTGGCCGCAGGCCGACGCGCTCGCCGTCTACCTCGATCGTCTCGATCAGGCACAGGCGCTCCCCAAGACAATCGTCTACAACGTCAACCCCGCCGACAACTACGTGATGGCGACGATGGTCGGGAACTTCCAGGACGGCAGCGTCAAGGGCAAGATGCAGTTCGGCAGCGGCTGGTGGTTCCTCGATCAGAAGGAAGGCATCGAATGGCAGGTCAACGCGCTGTCCAATGCCGGGCTGCTCGCGCACTTCGTCGGCATGATCACCGACTCGCGCTCGTTCATGTCCTTTCCCAGGCACGAGTACTTCCGGCGCGTGGTCTGCAACCTGATCGGCCGCGACGTCGAAACCGGCGAGCTGCCGGACGACCCCGCCCTGGTCGGCCGGCTGATCGAAGACGTCTGCGCCGGCAACGCCGAGCGTTACTTCGGCTGGCCCGCCTGAGCCAAACCACGGAGAGAGCGGCCGCGGATTTTCTCGAACAGATCCCGGTGCCGCAGAGGCTGCGGTCCCGCCGCACCCCGCTCTCACGAATTCACGGACGACACGGACGAGCGCGGATTCACGGAGGGGTCACCAGCCGCCAGCCGCAGGCCCGGCTGGCCGTCGGGACGCTTCGCGTCCTGGCAGGAGAGAGGCGCCCGTGGATTCGCGAGCACCCGCCAGCCGCCGAGGGTGTTCGCGATTCGCGGCCGCCTCTCTCCGCGGCGCGTCGCGCCGCGGCCAGCCTCGATGACGACTCCGCGTTCGTCCGCGCTCGTCCGTGGCATCCGTGAATCCGGCGGGACGTCCTCATCGGTAGCCTGGGTCTCTAAGCCCCGGCCACCAGTCCTGGGAAGATGCCTGGCGATGAGAGGACGGACGTCGTGACCGCGCCAGCCCAACTGGCGCCTCCGCGGCCCCGCAGTCCTGTCTCGGAGAAATGTCTATGACGACCCGCCGGGGCCGGCGGACTACAGCGCGACCTTGTCTCCCGTCCGGCAGGAGCGGTAGATCGCATCGACCACTTCGAGCGCCTGATAGCCCTCTTCCCCGCCCACCCTCGGCTTGCGGCCGGTGCGGATGGCCTCGCCGAAATCGAGGAACTGCCGCTCGAAGGTCTCGACCGAGATGGCCATCGGATCGGAGGCGCCCGACGCCGGCTGGTCCTGCAGCGGCGCCCGGTCCGGGTGGTTGCCGTCGTCCCGCACGTCCCAGGTCGTCAGCCGGTCGCCGGTGATCACCGCGGTGCCCCTGGTGCCGTGAAACTCGATGCGCTCGGGGTATCCGGGCCAGAAGGCGGTGGACGCCTGGATGACGCCGGTAACGCCGCTCTCGTAACGAAGCAGGGCCGTGACCATGTCTTCCGACTCGATGGCGTGCGCCGCGCCAATCTTCCAGATCGCGAACACCTCGGCGACCGGTCCGGCCAGCCAGCGGAGCAGATCGACCTGGTGGATCGCCTGATTAATCAGCGCCCCTCCCCCCTCCGTGGCCCAGCTGCCCTTCACCGGCCGCGCATAGTAAGCGTCGGAGCGGTGCCATTTCACGTAGGCATCGCACTGCAGCAGCGTCCCGAGGCGTCCTTCCCGCAGCGCCCGCTGCATGAACTCGCTCGCCGCGTCGAAGCGGTGCTGGCTGACGACGCCAAGCTGGATGTTCGCCGCGGCCGCGGCCTCGATCATGCGCCGGGCGGTCGCCAGATCGATGGCCATCGGCTTCTGCACCTGGATGTGCTTGCCGTGCGCGGCGCAGACCTCGAGCGGCTGGAGCCGGAAATCCGGGAAGGTGCAGACGTCGACGAAATCGACGTCAGGATGGCTGCAGACCTCTTCGTAGGTGTCGACGAACACCGAGCCGTGCTGCGCCGCGAAGCGCCGGCCGGCCTCGCGGTTGTGCGTGGTGCAGACCGGGATGGTGAAGCCGATATTCGCGTATGCGCGCGCGTGCATGTTGGCAATCGCGCCCAGTCCGATCAGTCCTACCCGCATGAGCCTCCGCTTTCAGATCCGATGTCGACGCGCCGCGGACCACCGCTGCTTCAGTCCTCCGGCAGCGGCTTGCCCTGGGTCTCCGGCGCCCAGATGAGCGCCACCATGCCGACCACGTAAATGGTCGACATCAGCACGGCGGCGCTCCGGAAGGTCATCAGCGTCGCCAGGTAGCCCAGCAGGATCGGCGCCGGGGCCGCCAGATACCGCACGGTGTTGTAACAGAAGCCGACGCCGGTGCCGCGCAGCCGGGTCGGAAAGAGCTCCGGGAAATAGATCGAGTAGCCGGCAAACACCGCCAGCTGCGCGAAGCCCATCATCGGCAGCATCCAGTAGGCATCGTTGGCCGTGTGCAGCGAGTGGAACACGAACATCGTCACCACCATGCTGAGGAACAGCGCCCCGAGGAAGGCCAGCCGGCGGCTCAGGAACGAGGCCACCAGCGTGAAGGTGACCATTCCGAAGAACGAGCCGACGTCCTGCAGCGCGGTGCCGAGGCCGCGGACGCGGTCGACCACTTCCTGCGGCGCGCCTCTGAGCGCGGTCGAGATCAGCTCGGGGGAGAAGAAGCCGATGCCCCACAGCCCGATCATCCCCGAGACGCCGAGAAAGAGGCCGACGATGGTGTTCTTGCGCCAGCGTGGATCGCGGAACAGTTCCACCGGCGAGCCGATGTTGCCCTTGCGCAGCACCCCGGCGGCGGCATCGGCCTTGGCCTTGAGCCAGGACTCCGGCTCCTTGAGGACGAAGACGATCGGCACCACCATCAGCGCCGGCAGGATGCCGACGAAGAACAGCACCCGCCAGCCGGCGTAGGCCCCGAAATAGCCGGTCGCCCCCGGCGGAATCCACAGGCTGACGAGCGAGCCGATGATATTGCCCATCGCCGACAGCGCCTGCAGCGACCCGAGCGCCACCGCGCGGAACGCCCCGGGCACGCTCTCGGCCACCAGCGTCGTCGCCGCGCCGAACATGCCGCCGACCCCCAGCCCCACCAGGAAGCGGTAGATGGTGAAGTCGACCCAGGTGTTGGCCAGGCCCGAGAGGCCGGTGAAGCCCGAGTAGATGATCAGCGTGGCGATCATCGTCTTCACCCGGCCGATGCGATCGCTCATCATCCCGAAGATGATGCCGCCGGTCGCCCAGCCGAGAATCATCGAAGTCGTGGCGTAGCCGATGTGGGTCTTGATGGAGGCGAGCGCGTTGGGGTCGCCGGCGAGCAGTTCCTTGAGCGCCGACTCGCGCGCCAGGATGAACAGGCGCTGATCCATGCAGTCGAAGAGCCAGCCGCAGGAGGCGATGACGACCACCAGCCAGTGATAAGGCGTGACGCCGTCGAAGACGCCGCGGTTGCCCGACGGAGTGGAAGCTACTGAAGGATGCATGTCGCCCGGATTCTACACTGGACCGGACCCCGATCGGCCGCTCAGGCGCTGACCAGCTCGCCGAGCGCCCGCCCGCAGACCCGGCTGGCCTGCAGCCGATCGCCGTCGGCGCCGCGCCAGTGGGTCTCGAGGCTGATGGCGCCGCGGTAGCCGTCGCGGACCAGTGCCTCGATCTGGCCGCGCCAGTCGAGTGCCATCTCGCCGAGCGGCCCCCACACCGGCGTCAGCCCCGACATCACGCAGTCCTTGGCGTGCACGTGCGCCAGCCGGCTGAGCGGCAGCGCCGCGTAGCCCGCCGGATACGGCGTCTCTCCCAGCACCGAGGCATTGGCCGGATCCCAGATCAGTTTAAGCGCCGGATGATCCACCGCCGCCAGCAGCCGTGCCGCCTCGGCGCCGGTGCCGACGTTGCACGCGTGCTCGTTCTCGAGGCCGATGATCAAGCCGCGCGACATCGCCTGATCGGCCAGCGCCGTCAGCGCCTCGACAATTTGATCGTGCATGCGGGGCGGGTCGACGGTCCGCCAGCCGGAGAACACCCGGATGATGCCGGCGCCGGCCGCCGCCGCGATCGCCAGCGACCGCTCGGTCAGCCGCGGCTGATCCTCGAAGGCGTAAGCCGAACCGAAGACGTCCTGCTGAAAGCGCTGGTCGATCGGCGGCCCGCCCGGCAGCACGCACTTGAGCAGCGGCGAGGCAATGCTGACGACCGTCATGCCGTGCGCCTCGACCAGGCGGCGCACCGCTGTGACCTCCGCATCCGGCAGCTCGATGATGTTGCGGCCGCCGACCACCCGCAGCTCGGCGGTGGTCATGCCGATGTCAGCCATCGCGTCGAGGGCGACGCCGAGATCGTCGGTCGAAAATTCGTCGGTAATCGCGCCGATGGGAATGCGTAGCATTCGGGAGCCCTTATCCGTTAACGCCGGCTTCGACGTAATCCTCGATCGGCGGGCACGCGCAAATCAGGTTGCGGTCCCCGTAGGGGTTGTCCACCCGGCCGACCGAGGGCCAGAACTTGTTGGCGCGGACGAACGGCAGCGGGAAGGCCGCCACCTCGCGCGTGTAGGGGTGCGTCCAGGCGTCCGCGGTCAGCTCTTCGGCGGTGTGCGGCGCGTTCTTGAGAACGTTGTCCGTCGGGTCGGCGGTGCCGGTGACGACCGCCTCGATCTCGCCGCGAATCGCGATCAGCGCATCGCAGAAGCGATCGAGTTCGTCCTGCGACTCGCTCTCGGTCGGCTCGATCATCATCGTCCCGGGCACCGGGAACGACACCGTCGGCGCGTGGAAGCCATAGTCCATCAGCCGCTTGGCGACGTCCTGCTCGTCGATCGAGGGACCGGCGCCGTGCTTGAACGGCCGCAGGTCGAAAATCATCTCGTGGGCGACGCGGCCGTTGTGGTTGGCATAGAGGACGTCGTAATGCCCCTGCAGCCGCGCCTTCAGGTAGTTGGCGTTGAGGATCGCGTAGCGGGTCGCGTCGGTGACCCCCTGCGCGCCCAGCATCCGGATGTAGCCGTAGGAGATCAGCAGGATGCTGGCGCTCCCCCACGGCGCCGCCGAAATCGCGGGGATCCCCTTCGCGCCGCCGACCTCGACCACCGGATGCCCCGGCAGGTACGGCGCCAGGTGCGCGGCAACGGCAATCGGGCCCATGCCCGGGCCGCCGCCGCCGTGCGGAATGGCGAAGGTCTTGTGCAGGTTCAGGTGGCAGACATCCGCGCCGATCGCCGCCGGACTGGTGAGGCCGACCTGGGCGTTCATGTTGGCGCCGTCCATGTAGACCTGGCCGCCGTGCTCGTGCACGATCGCGCAGATCTCCTTGATCGCTTCCTCGAAGACGCCATAGGTCGAGGGATAGGTGACCATCAGCGCCGCCAGAGCGGCGCGGTGTTCGGCCGCCTTGGCGCGCAGGTCGTCGAGGACGATGTAGCCGTTGCGGTCGCAGGCGACGACCACGACCTTCATGCCGGCCATCGAGGCGCTGGCGGGATTGGTGCCGTGGGCGCTCGAAGGAATCAGCACCACGTCGCGCCCGGACTCGCCACGGTCGCGGTGGTAGGCGCGGATGGTCATCAGGCCGGCGAACTCCCCCTGGGCGCCGGAGTTCGGCTGCAGCGAGACCGCGGCAAAACCGGTGATGCGGCAGAGCGACTGCTCGAGCTCCGCGAACACCTGCCGGTAGCCGGCCGCCTGCCCCGCCGGCACGAACGGGTGCATCTTCGAGAAGGCGGGCCAGGTCACCGGCAGCATCTCCGACGCCGCGTTCAGCTTCATGGTACAGGAGCCGAGCGGAATCATCGAGGTGTCGAGGCCGACATCGCGCCGCTCCAGCCCCTTGATGTAGCGCATCATCTTCGTTTCCGAGTGATGCGAGTTGAATACCGGGTGGGTCAGGAAGGCGCTGCCGCGCAGCAGCGCCGCCGGGAGCACCGCCTCGGCACGGTCGGGGGTGCGCGGCGCCGGCGCCGCATGCCGTTCGGCGGCGGCGCCCGAAACGCCGGCCACCGCCTCGGTAAAGGCGGCGACGATCTCGCCAGCGTCCTCGCCGGTGGTCGCTTCATCGACCGAAATGCCGATCGCGCCGTCGCCGAAATAACGGAGGTTGATGCCCCGGGCCTCGGCGGCCGGACGGACGGCGGCGGCGGCGATCCCCTCGACCCGAAGGGTGTCGAAATAGGCGGCATTGGTCTGCCGGAGCCCGAGCGAGGTCAGCGCCTGGTCGAGCAGCCGGGCGGTGGCGTGAACGCGCGTGGCGATCGCCTTGAGCCCGCGCGGCCCGTGGAACACCGCGTACATCGCCGCCATGTTCGCCAGCAGCGCCTGTGCCGTGCAGATGTTCGAGGTCGCCTTCTCGCGGCGGATGTGCTGCTCGCGGGTCTGGAGCGCCATGCGGTAGGCCGGACGTCCGTGCGCGTCCACCGAGAGCCCGATGATCCGCCCCGGCGCCTGACGCACGAACGTCTCGCGGGTAGCGAAGAAGGCGGCGTGCGGGCCGCCGTAGCCGAGCGGCACGCCGAAGCGCTGCGAGTTGCCGACTACCGCATCTGCCCCCATCTCGCCCGGCGGCACCAGCAGCGTCAGCGCCATCAGGTCGCTGGCCACCGCCACCAGCAGGCCGGCGGCGTGGGCGCGGGCGATCAAAGGCCGCAGGTCGGCGATCTCGCCGTGGTCGTCGGGGTACTGCAGCAGCAGGCCAAAGGCGGCGTCGAAGCGCTCCTTCGGCAGCGCCGCCGGGTTGCCGACCTCGAGCTCGATCTGCAGCGGCTCGGCGCGGCCGCGCAGGACGTCGAGGGTCTGGGGGAAGCACCGCTCCGACACCAGGAACACGCCCGGCTGGCCTGCCGGCGCCTTCTTCGCCTGCAGCCGATGGAACATCGTCATTGCTTCCGCCGCGGCGGTGCCCTCGTCGAGCAGCGACGCGGTGGCGATCTCCATCCCGGTCAGCTCCTTGACCACGGTCTGGAAGTTCAGCAGCGACTCGAGACGTCCCTGGGCGATCTCGGCCTGATACGGCGTATAGGGCGTGTACCAGCCAGGGTTCTCGAAGACGTTGCGCAGGATGACGCTCGGCGTGACGCAGTCGTAATAGCCCATGCCGATGTACGACCGCGCCGTGACGTTGTGGGCGGCAATGCCCTGCAGGCGGCGGAGGTAGCCGTACTCGGTGTCGGCCTCGGGCAGGTCGAGCGGCTCGTCGCTGCGGATCCCCGGAGGAATGGTCTGGTCGATGAGCGCGCCGAGCGAGGCGAGGCCTATCGTCCGGAGCATGCGGTCGCGCGCCGCGGTGTCCGGCCCGATGTGCCGGTGCTGGAAAGAACCCTGGGTATCGGATGTCATGCTCGGATCTTGCTACTTGGTGAGGTCGGTGTACTGCGCGGCGTCGAGCAGATCGGCGGTCTCGCCGGCGTTGCTGACCTTGACGACGATCATCCACGCGCCGTGCGGATCCTTGTTGACCGCCTCGGGCTTCTGGATCAGGTGGCTGTTGACTTCGACGACGTCACCGCCGACCGGCGCGTAGAGCTCGGACACGGCCTTGACCGATTCGATGGTACCGAAGACGTCCCCCTTCGCCACGGTGCGCCCGACCTCGGGAAGCTCGAGATAGACGACGTCGCCGAGCTGCTTCTGGGCGTAGTCGGTGATGCCGACGCGCGCCTGATCGCCGTCGAGGCGGACCCATTCGTGATCCTTGGTGTACTTGAGGTCGGTCGGATACATGTCGGCTCCTGATGCAGCTGCGGTCGGGAATTCGGAACGCTACGTGGCGCGCTTGTAGAACGGCATCGGCACCACCCGGGCGCGCACGCGGCGGCCGCGCACGTCGATGTCGAGCTCCGTGCCGGCCGCGGCGGAGGCCGCCGGCACGTAGGCCATGCCGATGGCCTTCTTGAGAAACGGCGTCTGGGTGCCGCTGGTCACGGTGCCCACCTTCGCCTCACCAATATAGACGTCGTAGCCGTGGCGGGCGATGCCGCGACCATCGATCTCGAACCCCACCAGCCGGCGCGGCGGCCCGTCGGCGCGCTGCGCCCGCAGCACCTCGGCGCCCAGGAAATCCGCCTTCTTCCACCCGACGATCCACCCGAGATCGGCCTCGAGCACCGTGGTGGTCTCGTCCATGTCGTTGCCGTAAAGGCGCATGCCGGCCTCGAGCCGCAGCGTGTCGCGCGCGCCGAGCCCGGCCGGCACCACCTCGGCGGCGCGGCCAGCCTGGAGCACGGCGTCCCACACCCGCTCTGCCGACGCCGGCGGCACGAACAGCTCGAAGCCGTCTTCGCCGGTGTAGCCGGTGCGGGAGATGGTGCAGCGGACGTTCGCCACTTCGCCGGTGGTGAACCAGTAATATTTCAGCTCACCGAGACTGGCGCCGGTCAGCCCCTGCAGGATCTCCTGCGCCGCCGGGCCCTGGAGGGCAAGCAGCGCGTAGCGCGAGCTGGTGTTGACCGCCACCGCATCCCCGAGCCCGGCGATGTGCTCGGTGATCCAGGTGAAGTCCTTGATGATGTTCGAGGCATTGACAACGAGCATGAAGTGCTCGTCCGCCAGCTTGTAGGTCAGCACGTCGTCGACGAACGTGCCCTGGGGGGTGGTGAGCGCGGAGTACTGAATCTGGTGCACCGCCAGGCGCGAGACGTCGTTCGAGGTGATGTGCTGGAGCGCCTGCAGGGCGTCCGCACCGGCAACCTCGATCTCACCCATATGGCTGACATCGAAGAGGCCGGCCCGGGTCCGCACCGCCAGGTGCTCGTCGGCGATGCCCGAGTATTCGACCGGCATGTCCCAGCCGCCGAACGGGACCATCCGTGCGCCGAGCGACCGGTGTCGCGCGTGGAGAGGGGTTTTCCTGAGAGCGCCGGCAACAGGCTGGGGCATCAGCGATGATCGGTCCGGAAGACGGTGTGGGCAGAGCGGCCGAACCGCGCGCGGCCAGACCCTTCACGGTACTATGCGTATCGCCGGGTGGTCAAGGCGCCGGCGGAACTCAGTTCGGGATGGGTCCGCGCCAGCCGTCGGGGAGGATGGTGGGGCTGCCGACCTGGATCCAGTGCTCGGCGTCCAGCCGGGCTTCGAGCAGGCGGACGCGGGCATCGTAGGCGTCGTAGTCGCGAAAGCGTTCGACCTTGGCGGGCCCGTCGCTCCAGGTGCTGACCAGGACGTATTCCCCGGAAGCATTGTCGATGCGGGTCTCGAGGCGGAGGACCTCGTCTCCCCGCGCAAACAACCAGATCATGAGATCCACCATACCGCGAGGTGGCGTGGTTGTCTGCAATTACGGTACGAACGGCGGGACGGACGGCGGCGAGCGCTTTTTCAGTGGGTGCCGGGCGTCCGACCCTGCGCCTGGCCGGGCGTCGGCCCGGGCGTCTGGCCGGCCGCCGGCCCTGGCGTCGGGCCAGGTGCCGGCAGCACCCGCAGCAGTTCGGCGACCAGGTGGGCGGGCAGGCACGGCTTGGCGAGGACCGCCCGCATGCAGCATTCGGCCGCCCGGCAGCGGACGTCGACGCCCCAGTGTGCGGTGAGACCAATGACCGGGACGTCGCGGGTTCTCGAATCGTGATGGAGCGCCGTCGCCAGCGCAAAGCCACTCATGCCCGGGAGGGTGATGTCGGTGACGACGGCGGCGGGAGGGTGCTCGAAGGCCATCCGCAGCGCCTCGGCGCCGTCGCCGACGCCCGCGGGGTCGAAGCCGGCCGAGCGCAGGAATTCCAGGTACCCGCTGAGCGTGTTCTCGTCGTCTTCGACGACCATCACGTATCCGGTCACGGTCAAAGCCCCCCGGTGATGTGCAAAGCGGCCGCTGGTTGGAATGTCGGCGGCAGGGAGGCGAAACTGTAGCGCCTCCGTTCAGGGGCCTTCCTGGGTCACGGTATAGACAACGCCGCCGACGGAGAAATGGCCGACCCGCTTCGGCCCGGCATTCGCCAGGGCATGGACCTTGACGCTGGCGGGGCCGGTGAAGGCTACCGGCACGCCGTGCCGATAGACCCCGGTCACGGGGTCCTTGATCTCCAGCCAGTCGGCGTCGGCGGTCATGACCCACTGGCAGGATGCGCCGGCCGTGGCGGAGATGAACCAGGTGGCCGCCACCCCGGTGGTGCCCGCCCCGGCGAAGAACGAGAAGGCGCCGGTCGTGACCGTGCACGCCGCCGGATAGACACAGGGCGCCCCGCCGTTGTAGTTGGAAGCTGCCGGGTCGGCGCAGACGGCTGGCGCCGCCGCGGGGGTGACGCGGACCCGGTCGAACGCCGCCGTGGCGGTGGTCGTGGCGAGATGACTGGACACCGCCAGCCCGACATAGACGGTAGCCTGAATCGGGATGGTGTCGGAGCCGACCACCGTCCATGCGGCGCCGTCGGCCGAGAGCGAGGCGGTGACGGTGCTGCCGCTGCGATCGAGCCGGACCCACCGCGGCGCGGCAAGCAGCCCTCCGGAGGTGCTCGTCGAAAGGCCTCCGGCCACCGTGCGACGCTGGAAGGCCGCTCCCTTCCCCGCCGACAGCAGCATCAACGCGTGGGCGGAGCCCGCCTCCAGGGAGTTACGGATCATCACGCCCGCCTTGGTCCACGGTGCGGCGTTTTCCACTGCCGTGACTCGCGCCTCGAGGCGGCCGTCCCCCTGCATGGTCGTGTAGGCGTAGTGGAAGGCGTCGGCGGTGCCCCAGATGTCGGCGCCACCTCCCTGGAGCGTGAACACCGAGACCGCCGGATCGTACGCCGCCGAACCGCGGGCGGTGCCAACGGCGCCGATGTCGGCGCTGGTCCAGCCTGACGGCAGGGACAGCGTGGCCGGCGGTGGCGGCGGGGGCCCGGGCGCAGGCCCCCCGCCCGGCGTCACGCTGACGTTCTCGAAGCGCGCCGTCGCCCAGACGCCGTACTGCGCGCTGTCGACCTCGGCGCCGGCGTACACGGAGGCGGCCATCGGCGCGGTGGCGGTGCCGACCAGCGTCCAGGCCGCTCCGTCTGCCGATGCGTAAGCCGCGAACGAATCGGCTGTGCGAACCAGCTTCAACCAGTTCGGCAGCTTCTGATCGAGGCTGGCGGCGATGCGCCGCTTCACCCCTGCCTGATCCTTGATCCACAGTTCGACGCCTTCGTTGACGCCGCTGGTGCCGACGCGCCGACTCTCGCTCGGCCGCCCGACCAGGGCGACGTAGCGGGCGGTAGGGGCGAGCGACTCGCGGATCATGATCCCGGCGCGGTTGTCCCAGTAAAGCTGCAGCGTCGCGAGTTGTGCGATGACCGTCCCGTCCCCCGATAACGTCTGGTAGGCGAAATAGAGCGCATCGCTGCCGCCGGCATCTCCGCCCCCGCCGTTCAAGGTGAAGCTGTCGGCGCCCGGCATGGTGACGAACCCGGCGCGGCCGACATCGCCGATGTCCTTCGCCAGCAGCGGCGGCGGCAGCGGATCCCTGACGGGCGGCTGGTCGGAGAACGCCCCGCTGACGAGGCGCGCAAGGACGTTGCGGGTGATCTGCGCGATCTGCGGCACGGTCTGCGACCAGCCGATGCTGCCGGACGAGAACACCGTCGCGCCGCTCGCCGCCGTGTCGATCACCATGTCGGCAAAGTTCGCGGCCGCCGCGTTCACCGGCGAATGCGCCAACCGCCGGGTGCCGGCAGGACTGGCCGGGCCCATGGCATCGACTTCATAGCCGAGAAACGACGAGCCGTCGAGATTCGCGAGGCGGTCGCCGTTCTTCAGTCCCGTGCCGGTGAATACCCAGTGCGAGGCGTCTTCGACGACGAAGATCGGCCTGGCCTGGGTGATGACGCCCACCCCCATCATGCCGTGCTCGGGACGATTGACCGGCGAGTCGCGGAACCGCGTCGTGCTCCGGTCGGTGGGCCACAACGGGTCGTTCCTGACGTCTTCCTTGTAGCCGGCGATGACGCGGTCGGCGGCGCCGGCGAGCGTCGAGGGCTCGAACCGGACCTGCCAGTAGGCGGTGTTTCCCGAGAAGAAGCCGAGGCTGACGCCGCGGTCGCGCGCCGCCTCGACGTGATCGCGCATGTCCCAGGACCAGTACTCGTCGTGCCCCACCGACAGAAAGGCTTTGTGCGTGAGCAGCAGATTCGGATCGCGATGGACGTCGACATTGGTGGCGTAGGTGACGTCGTAGCCGTTGGCCTCGAGCCAGCGCAGCATCGGCGCCTCCCAGGTGAGCAGGTCGCTCGCCCCGGAGGACTGGTCGCCGTAATACGGACGGTCGAACGACACCTTGCGGGCGCGGTTGACGGCGTCCGTGCGACTGGCGATGGTGCCGTAGAGCGACTTGCCCCCCCAGACGTTGTAGGCCTGATAGGTCGTGACCGTCTCGGCCATGATCAGATCGGTGGAGCGGCTGTCGTCGCGCACCACGAAGACGATGTACTGCTGCTTGCCGCTGGTGCCGGCCGTCAGTTTGGCCAGGTAGATGCCGGTCATCCAGTCGGTCGGATCGCTGCTGTTGGGGATGTTGAGCACGTAGGGGTTGATCCAAGCGCACTCGATCAGACCGGTCACGGGGTCGGGTGTGGGCATGACCTGCGCGGTCCCGGTGCGGGTGATGGGGCCGAGCACCCGGCGCGCACCGAGGCCGCCGTAGTGGCCCAGGCGGAAGATGTCGAGGGTGTAGGTCGGCTCGACGGTGTGGACGAAGAGCCTGATCTGCCCGCCGCGGTTGACCGACGTCAGCGAGGCATAGCCTTCGATGACGCCGGTGGCGTAGCCGGGGTTCGTCAGCTTCCAGTCGGTCGTCCCTGGCTTGGCGTTTTCGGTCTGGACGGCGTTGGCAGCCCGGGCGGCGGCCGGCACCGCCGCTCCGCACACCACCATCAACAGCAACACAGAGAGACGTCTTGTCATGGGCAGGACTGTTGGAGCCGGTACACCGTTGCGATGCGTACACTCCTCTGCGAAGAACCGACCGCTGTAGTGGAGGCGGGCATTCTCAGAGGGATTCCCCCTGCGGTCAACTACTATTTTGGGCACTACTATTTTGGGCGGGGCGGAGGTGCTTTGGTCACTTCGCTTGCGGCCGAAGGGGTAGCCGGCCAGCTTTTCTGCTCGGGCCGGAAGCGCAGGTAGGACTGCAGCGTGTGGTAGGAGATGCCGAGCTCGCGGCAGGCCAGCCGCTTGTTGTTGCTGCAGCGCTCCAGAACCATCCGCGCGTAGCGGCTCCCCCACGCCCGCATCGTCAGGCCGCGCTGCAGCGCCGGCACCAGCGCATCGGCGTAGCCGCCGAGCAGTGCCGGCGGCAGATCCTCGAGATCGAGGCATGGCCCGCTGGCGAGCGCGACGGCGCGCTCGATGACGCGCTCGAGCTCGCGCACGTTGCCGGGCCAGTCGTAGGCCAGCAGGGCGTCGACCGCCGCGGCCGAGAGCAACAGCGGCCGGAAGGCGCGGTGCCGTTCGAGGAAGTAGCGCGCCAGCTCCAGGACATCGTCTCGCCGCTGGCGCAGCGGCGGCACCTGGACGTCGACGCCGTTCAAGCGGTAGTAGAGATCAAGCCGGAAGCGCTGCTGATCGACCAGCTCGGACAGCGGCCGGTTCGAAGCGACGATGATGCGGGTGTCGACGCGGCGGGCGCTGGAGCCGCCGACGCGCTCGACCGAGAGGTCCTGGATGGCGCGCAGCAGCTTGGCCTGCGCGGCGGCGGAGAGATCCGAGACTTCGTCGAGGAAGAGCGTGCCGTCCTGGGCGTGCTCGAATTTGCCGCGGCGCCCGCGGACGCCGGTGGCGGTGCGGTCTTCAATGCCGAACAGCTCCGCCTCGAGCAGCGTCTCGACGATCGCGGCGCAGTTGACCGCCACGAACGGCCCTTTGCGCCGGCGGCTCAGCCCATGGATCTGGCGCGCAACCAGTTCCTTGCCGGTGCCCGACTCCCATCGTCAGGACGGTAGCAGTAGGCTCCGATTCAGCGTCGCGTTGCCCGCTAACCGACTGGGCCCGGGATGGAAGACGAGATTAGGGTAGACCGCGGAGAGGGTCGGCGCCACTGGACGAGGCCGGCTCGCGACCCAGAAACGAAGCTATCGCTTAGGGG
>JAYTEJ010000318.1:0-4583 GCA_043735365.1 Acidobacteriota bacterium | reverse complement strand
ACAGCCGGCCGCGGACGCACACCGGTGCGCAGCTTTCCGTGACTTCCGCGGCGGCGCGATCGGGTGCGTCCATGGGACCAGTCAGGCACACCGACCTGTTCTGCCGCTGAAAAGCCTTCTCCGTCGCAAAGAGTCGCATGGCTCGGCGTCGCTCGATGTATAGGTTCTTGCCTGGCACGGAATTAGGATCGTGATCCCCGGCATCCATGCGCTTCCTCTCCTCTCTCGCCTTCGCTGCCGCCGTCGCCGGCATCCCCGTCATGGCTTCGGCGGCCGAGACTGTCTCGACCGCGATGACGGTCGAGGCGACGTTCAGCAGCCGCACCTCGTTGCACGTCTCGGCCGACCTGCTCCAGTTCGAGATCGCGGCGCCCGGCGGTCTGGCGACCGCCGCCGTGGACTTCTCGGCGGGGGCCCGCACCCGGCCGGAGGCGGAAGTCGTCCTGTCGGTGGAACCGCTGCGCGGTGTGGACGGGCCCGGCGGGGCGGCGGACGTGGAGTCGTCTGTCAGCTTTGCCGGCGAAGGGGGTGGCACGCTGAGCGGCACGCTCGGCGCCGCTGCCACCGCGGTGGCCGGTCGATGGACAGGCAGCGGCCTGCGGCGGGGACGCCTGGTGTTCGCCCTCCATGCCGAGGCCTCGGGCCGCTACAGCCTGCCGGTGCGGTTCGTTCTCAGCGCACCGTAGCCTCAGCCCCCTTCTATTCCGCCCGCGTCACCCAGAGCTTTTCGCCGCGACGCTCTTCGAGCGCGGATGCCGTCTTCTGTGCCGCGGCCCGCGTCGCATACGGACCCACGCGCACCCGGTACGGCGCATCGGGATCCGCCGGCCGCGGCGACACCAGGTAGGCCGGCATCCCGGTCGCCTGCAGGTCGCGGACGAGGTCGTTGGCGCGGTCGGGGTCGTTCAGCGCGGCAATCTGCACGGCAAAGGCGGACGCATCCGCCGGCGGGGCCGCCGCGGCGGAGGTGCGGCGGGCAGCCGACGGCTGTCTGGCGGCGATGCCGGCGCGAGGCACGGGAGAGGCGGCGGCGGAGAGGGCCGGCCGGCGCGCCCCGACGCCGGCGGGATTAGCGGGAGAGGCGGCACCGCTGCGCGAGGGGAAGACTTTCCGGATCTCGGGACGCTTCTCGACCGCGACCAGGAACGACACCTCCGCGCTGAGCGCGCCGCGGGTCAGGCTGACCGGGACCTCCGCCTCGCCGGCAATCATGGCGCCGTCCGGCAGCGACTCGACCAGCAGCTTGAGGAGATGCGGACCGCTGCGCACCGAGTCGAACTGGTAGCGCCCCTTGCGGGCCTGTTCGGACCGCGCGCCGCCGTCGAGGATCAACACCGCCCCGTCAATCGGCTCTTCGCCGGGATCAGCGATGCCGTTGCCATTGGCGTCGCGAATGACGCGGCCGTGGACGGCGCCGAGCGGCACCAGGCCGAAGGCGACCCGCTTGATGTCGCCGCGCCCGAGCTCGAGCTGGACCTGGGCGACCGCGGGCGGATCGAAGTCGATCGGCAGCGCGCCGGTGTCGAGGCCGACCTCGCGGGTGCCGGTGGGGACGTTGAGGAACGCGAACTGGCCGTCGCGGCCGGTGGTCGCATGCCCCGGCCCCAGCCGCAGCGGGATCCCTTCGAGCAGACTGTCGTCAGGGTCGAGCGTGCCGTTCGCATTCCAGTCCACGAACACCGTGCCGCTGATCGTGCCGTTGCCGCGGCGCGCCGCCGATTCGGTGCCGGTGGCGGCGCCGGCGAGGTGCACGGAGCCGGTGGACATGGTGCGCGTGACGCGCAGCATCGACCGGGTGACCCAGGAACTGCCGTCAAAGCTCGAGGACAGGGCCCGATCGAGGTTGACGTTGAGCGCGATCGTGGTGAAGCGGGAGAGCTGTCCGTTGAGGCCGAGACCGACGGTTTCCCGCGGCACCCAGTTGCGGACCAGCAGGTCCATGTTGCGCGCGGCGTTGCCTTCGGCGCGCAGCCACAGGTCGTGCTGCGGCAGCCGCAGCTGGGTGCCGCCGCCGGCCTGCCAGTAGTTGTTGCCGCCGCCCGGTCCGAACTCCATACGGGTCAGCATGGCGGTGCCGAACACCTGCGATCCGCGCGACAGGTTGGCGAAGAGCTGGGCCGAGAGGTCGCGCTGATCGTAAGAGCCGCTGTCGTTGAGGTGCTCGACGTTCGCCCGCGCCGAGTAGCGCACGAACGCCGTGGTGCGGCGGACCGCGCCCTGCCATTCGGCGGCCCAGGAGCCGGTGTCGCTATCGGAGGCAAAGCCGGGACCGAGCGGTGTCGACTGGCGATCGCCGCGCTCGCCGCGGACGCTGAGCGACGACCGGGACGTCACCTGGAGACGGAGGCCGCCGAACCCCCGGCTGCCGGCGCCTTGCGGGGTGGGACGCGACGAGGCGAGGGAGGTGTCGGGCCTCAGGTTGACGCGATAGGTCTCCCATCCGGCAGAGGCGCGCGTCCGCGTCGTCAGATCGTAGTCGCCTGCGGCGAAGAGGCTCTGGCGGTCCTGCAGCGGGTTGTTGAGCGCGGGAAAGTCCCCTGGAGAGAAGCGAGAGGCGTTGACCTGCAGCCAGCCGCGCCGGTGCAGCCAGTTGAGCCCGCCCATGTACGACCCGTCCCGCTCCCGGGCGGTGGCGCCGGTGCGGCGGTAGGACACCAGGCTGCCGTCGGCCACCAGCTGGAGGGACGATGTGAGGGCGAGCTTCGCGCCGCCGCCGACCTGGTCGCCGGCGTCGATGGTGTAGCTGAACTCGCGGAGCGAGGAGGTCCGCACCCGCGAGGCCCTGGCGCTCAGTTCCAGCGCCGGCCAGAGCCGGTGCGTGAGCCGGGCGACTCCGATCGACTGTCCCAGCCCCTGCGGGTCGTTGCCGAAGATGTTGCGCCACGCCGTCGAGCGCCCACCGAGCAGCTGGACGCTACTGCGCGCGGTGTGGCCGGTGATCGAGAGGCCGTTGTAGGTGACCGCCGGGGCGAACAGGTTGGAGAAACGATACTCTCCCATGCCGGGCAGGAAGTAGGCGTCTCCCCCCTCGATCGTCCAGGTCGTGCCGCGGTATTTGAGGTCGCGCAGCGCGGCGTAGATGCGGCCGGTGTGCAGCGTCTCGCCGCGGCGGGCGCCGCGGATCTCCATCTGGAAGACGCCGAAACGCGAGCCGGGCTGCAGCCAGGAGATCCCGAGGTCAGGGTCGCGGGCCGGCTGACCGGCAAGCCGTCCCGGATCGCCGCGGAGATCCTGGATCGCCGTCGACACCTGCACTGACCCCTGCTGGGCCTCGGCGGCGGTGATGCTGCCGACCAGGCCTGCCGCGGTCAGCCCGGCGAGCAGCACGGCGCGGCCGGGCGGCATTGCCTATTTCGGCACCTTGAGGGTGGTTTCCCCGACCAGCAGCGCGGGAAGGCCGACGTCCATCCGGACCTCGACGCGGTAGTCACCGGGCGGCAGCGCCGCGTGCTTGTCCGGATCGATCACGGCTATGGCGACTTCGCGCTCGCTCTCCGGGAGCAGCGGAACGTCGGGGATTGGGATGTCGCGAACCTTGACACCGGACTGGTCATACAGCGTCACGCCGCCCTTGGTGCGGACCTGCCGCCGGCTGGTGTTCTTGACCGTGGCCACGATTTGGGTCTGCGGGCCGACACTGCGGCTGCGCAGATCCATCAGTTCGGCGGCCATCGGCGGCCGACCGATGTCGACGTAGATCAGCGTCGCGATGCGGCTCTTGAAGGTCACTTCGCGGCCGCGCGCGGCAGGGTCGCCGGTCGCCGGGCCGAACTCGAACAGCACCCCGGTGCGGTAGCCGCCGGGCGCCGCCGCCGCCGGCACCGTCAGGCTGAAGCGAACGGTGGCCTCCTTGCCGGCCTCGATGACCAGCTCCGGCGAGCTCACCCGCACCCACGCCGTCGCCGAGAACGGTCCGTCGCTGACCGCACCCTCGAACTGGGGCGCGCCGTCCCTGGACAGATCCCAGTCGGTGACGGTGGCGCGGACGCGCACCGGATCCTTGCCGGCGTTCATCAGCGTGATCGGCTGGGTCGTGGTACTGCCGGGGCCGGCCGCCAGCTCGACCCGCAGTGGCGAGACCTCGACGGAGATCTGCGCCGCGGCAGGCCAGACCGCCAGCAGGACCGCGGCGGCCGCCATCACGGCGCGCTGAGGGTGAAAAGGACGGTTTGCGTGTACGTGCCGGTGCTGTAAGTCCATGAGTTGGCCAGTCGAAATGTCAGAGAGCCGGTCGCCGCCGGATTGGCGTCGCCGGCCCCGGACGCGACGCGCTGCGCGACCGTCTTGTTCAGTGTCCCGTTCTGGAACGGCGGCGCCGGAGTCGCCACCCACGTCACATTGGAGATATCGACCGTTGCCGGTCCGGCAATCAGATCTCCCGCGGCGAGAACGGTCAACGACCACGTTCCGCCGTTGTTCTGCTGGACGCGGTAGGTGATCGTGACCGGTGCGGCCAGGATCACCGGAACGGCGTCGGGATCGCTCGACGGGAAGGTGATGACGGAAGGCGTGATCGACAGCTGCAGCTTCTGCGCGGCGGCGGACTCGGGACGACAGAGCACGGCCAGCACAAGGGCGGCGAA
>JAYTEJ010000317.1:0-2315 GCA_043735365.1 Acidobacteriota bacterium | reverse complement strand
CTGTATGCCGGGCTCTACCGCGCCCGGACGGCCGGCGCGGCGTGATGCTTTCCCGGAGGGCGCGATGGAGCCGCTGAAGTTGCGGACGATTGCCGAGCGGCGGCACAACGGCGGATCGATCGTCAAGGTCTACGAGCTGGCGAGCTCTGGCACCTTCACGTTCAATCTTGGGCCCGGGAGCGACGCCGGGGGGTTGTCGATGTTCGCCTCGGCAGAGGAAGCCCGGCAGGCGGCTGACGACCGGCTGCGCGCCGAGGGACACGACTGCGGCCCGCTCGGCTGCCGCGAGTGGATCCCGTCCGCGCCTGCGGAAGTGCATTAGGGCCAGGCACCTCGACCGAGCTACTGCTGCGGGTGTATTTGCGGCTGTTTGCGACACGAAAACCGACGCATGGCTGACGCGCTGATGGCGTGCGGATTGCAATCGGGCAGAGCCATGGCAGAGCTGACGCCGGCGGCTTCGAGATGCACGCCGGACCCGGATCCCCCCGCCAGAACCGTTCAGCTGCCGTTCGCGACCATTGGCAAGGTCATTCTTGTTGCCTTTCTGCTCTGGGCCTTGCTCAAGCTCGCCACGGTCATCACGCTGATGCTGGTCGCGATCGTGCTGGCGATTGCCTTCGAGCCGCTCGTGGAAGGACTCGAGCGTCTCCGGCTGCCGCGCTGGGCGGCCGCGACGGTGGTCATCCTCGTCGTGCTGGTCGCCATCGGCGGCTTTATCGCCGTCTCCGGCGCGTCCCTGGCGAGCCAGGGACGTCTCGTCCTCAGCCGGCTCCTCGAAATCGAGAGGGATCTGGTCGGCAGGATGCCGCCGTATCTGGCTCGCGCCGTCACCCGGGGGAGCGCCTCGGCGCCGGACGCGTCAATGTTGGCGAGCTACGCGGTCGCCATCGGCGCCGGTATCGCGAACGCCTTGCTGCTGACGGTGATTGCATCGATCCTGACGCTCTATCTGCTGATTGACGGGCGGCGCACCTGGGAGTGGGTGGTGGCGTACGTGCCGGCGCGAAACCGTCGCCGCGCGCAGGTCACGGCGGAGGCCGCCCGCCGCGCCGTGCGGAGCTATGTGGCCGGGAACGCGGCCACGTCTGCCTTTGCCGCCGTCGTGGTGTTCGTCGCGCTCAAGCTGTTGCACGTGCCGGCGGCACTGCTGCTCGCGCTCCTGGCGGGCGTCTGCGACTTCATCCCGGTCCTCGGATTCGCGGTCTCGGCCGTGCCGGCGATTCTGCTGGCGCTCACCGTGTCGCCGGGGACGGCAATCGCGGTCACCGGCGTCTATCTGGCCTACCACTTCGCCGAGAACTATTTCATCGGTCCCCGGGTCTACGGCGGCCAGCTCCGGCTCTCCAATCTGGCCGTGCTCCTGGCGTTTGCCGTCGGCGCGGAGCTATTCGGTATCATCGGCGCGCTGCTCGCGCTTCCGGTCGCGGCGATGTACCCGGTGGTGGAGGACATCTGGCTCGGGAAGTACCTCGGGCGGGATGCCGTCGAGACTCACCAGCGGCTCGAGCGTGAGGGCGACGAAGAAGAGGAGACGAAACGCTAGGCCCGTCGCGGCGCCGCCGCGACCGCGCGGGCGGCGACGCGGGCGCTGGCCCACGCCCACTGGAAGTTGAAGCCGCCGATGCGCCCGTCCACGTCGAGCATCTCGCCGATGACGAACAGCCCCTCGCAGCGGCGCGACGCCATGCTGCCAGGGTCGATCTCCTCGAGGCCGACCCCTCCCGCCGTGGCCTCGGCGAAATCGTAGCCGCGGCTGCCCGAGATCGCGAGCGGCCACTCCACGAGCGCCTGCACCAGCCGGCGGCGATCCGCGCGCGCCAACTCCGCGAGCGGCACGCTGCCCTCGAGACGGAGGTGCGCCAGTGCCGACGCGGCCACGGAAGACGGCAGCAGACCACCCAGAACGCTCGCCACCGACGCCCGCGGCCGCGCCTCCGCGGCGGCGAGCCACCTCGCCTCGACCGCCTCGAAGCTCTCGCCGGGCCGGAGGCTGGCCGTCACCCGAACGTTGCGGTCCTCGAGCCGCGCGCGAAGCCAGTGGCGTGAGGCGTCGAGGACCACCGGGCCGCTCACCCCGAAGTGAGTCCAGAGAAGCGCGCCCGACAGGCGCGCCGATCGTGCGCCGTCGGTCCAGACCGACAGCTCGACGTCGTGCGCCACCCCCTGCAGTCGGCCCGCGGGCGCGGCGGCCGGGTCCAGCAGCAGCGGCGCCAGCGCCGGCGTCGTCGGGACGACGGTGTGGCCGAGCGACCGCGCCATCTCCAGGCCGGCGCCGTCGCTGCCGCTTTTCGGCAGCGACTTTCCGCCGGTGG
>JAYTEJ010000316.1:0-5841 GCA_043735365.1 Acidobacteriota bacterium | reverse complement strand
ACCAGCGCCACCTGGCAGGTGGTCTCCGTCTCGCGATCGAGCGGCAGTATTTCGATGAACTCGAACTCCTCGAGCTCTGGATGGGCGCCGGGCTCGACGGCCGCCGCGGCCTGGAGGGCGACGTCGGCATACAGCGTCGCGGGAACGACGACCGTCCCGCGCACCTGATGATCGACCAGGTAGCGCGGGCGCTTCGAGGACAGCTGGAGATCCCAGGTCAGCGTGCCGGGGTGCAGCGCCGAGTAGGCCGGACGACCGAGGGTGAGCTCGCGAACCGCGCCGGAGGCCGGGCCGGCACTTGCCGCCGCCGGCGCGTCGTTGAACCAGTAGCGCTGCCGCTGCCAGGCAGGCGGAGGCAGAGGCACGTGGCGGCCGGACGGAGGCCCGCCGAGCGTGCCCCATCGAATCGGATGTCCCGTGGTGTGCAGCGCGGCGACGCCGGCCAGCAGCGCCCAGTCATCGTGCCGGCGGCAGGACGCCACCGCCATCGCCCCCCTGCCGGCGCTCTTGAGCGCCTCCTCCATCGGGATGAGCAGGACCGGGTGCGGGCTGACCTCGACGAAGGTGTCGTAGCCCTGGTCGATCAGCTCCGCCACCGCGCCGGCAAACAGGACCGGTTCGCGCAGGTTGCGAACCCAGTACTCGGCCCCGGCCGAGGCGCCGTCGAGCCACCCGCCGGCGACGGTCGAGAGCATGGGGATCGCCGCCGCGGACGGGGCGATGCCCTCCAGGGCCTGGCGCAGCTGCAGACAGAGTGGATCCATCTGAGGGCTGTGCGAGGCGACGTCGACGTTGATCGGGCTGCAGAACACGTCGCGCGCTTCGAGCCCGGCGGTCACCTGCTGCAGCGCCTGCGGGTCGCCCGAAAGGACGGTGGACCGGGGACTGTTGCTGACGGCGATCGCCAGCCGGTCCTCGAGCCCCGTGATGGCGGCCGCCGCCTCTTCCCGCGTCAGCTCGACCAGCGCCATCGCCCCGCGGCCGCTCACCGACCGCAGCAGCAGACTGCGGTGGCAAATCACGGTCGCGGCGTCGTCGAGCGAGAGGATCCCGGCCACCTGCGCCGCCGCCACCTCGCCCATACTGTGCCCGACCACGGCCGCTGGCTCGACGCCGAACGAACGCCAGAGGGCGGCCAGCGCGACTTCCACGGCGAACAGCACGGGCTGGACGACGTCGATCGCTCGCGCCGCGAGGTCGGCGTCGTCGAAAAGCACCTCCCGCACCGAGAAGCGGGCGAGCGGCTCGATGGCGGCGTCGCAGCGATCGAGCGCCTCGCGGAACACCGGCTGGTGGCGGTAGAGCTCACGCCCCATGCCGTGCCACTGCGATCCCTGCCCGGGGAATACGAACACCACTTTGTGCTGCCGGCCGCTGGCGCGGCCGGCGATCATGCCGGGGCGGGCCTCTCCCGCCAGGTAGGCGTCGAGGCGCTCGCCGAGCTCGCCGCGGGTGCGCGAGACGATCGCCAGGCGGTGGTCGTGGTGGTGGCAGCGATGCGCGGCGGCGGCGCAGACGTCGGCGTGAGCGATCCCTTCGAGCGTGTTCGATGCCAGATGGCGCCGCCAGGCCTCGGCCATGCCGCGGAGCGCCTCGGCGTTGTGGCCAGACAGCGGCAGGATCGACGGCACCTCCGCCGCGGCGGGTGCCACCTCCGGGCTGGCCGGCGGCGCTTCGAGCACGACGTGGGCGTTGGCGCCGCCGAACCCGAACGAGCTGACGCCGGCGACATGGGGGGTCGGCCGCTCCGGCCACGCCGAGAGCTCCGACTGCACCCGCAGCGGCAGGCGATCGAAGGGAATATGCGGGTTGGCCGTCTGGAAATGTAGGCTCGGCGGGATCTGCCCGTGGCGGAGCGAGAGCGCCACCTTGATGACACCGGCGATGCCGGCGGCCGCCTCGGTATGACCGATGTTCGTTTTGACCGAGCCGATCGCGCAGGGGGCGCCCGGCGCGCGCCCTTCGGCCATGACGGCGCCAAGGGCCGCGGCCTCGATCGGGTCGCCGAGCAGGGTGCCGGTGCCGTGCGCCTCGACGTAGTCGGCCCGTCCCGGCGCGATGCCGGCCCGCTGGTAGGCGCGGCGCACGACGTCTTCCTGGGCTTCACGGCTGGGCGCCATCAGGCCGTTGGTGCGGCCATCCTGGCCGACGGCCGTGCCCCGGACGATGGCGTAGATCGGGTCGTGATCCGCGAGCGCGCGCGACAGCGGTTTGAGGACGACGATGCCCGCACCCTCGCTGCGCACGTAGCCGTTGGCGCCCGCGTCGAAGGCCTTGCAGCGGCCGTCGGGCGACATCACCCCGGCGCGGCTGAAATTGATGGTGACGTCCGGCGACAGGATCAGGTTGACGCCCCCGGCGAGGGCCAGCGTCGACTCGCCGCTCAGCAGGCTGTCGCAGGCAAGGTGGAGCGCGACCAGCGACGAGGAGCAGGCGGTGTCGACCGCGAGGCTCGGTCCGCGCCAGTCCATGAAGTAGGACAGACGGTTGGCGGCGACGCTGAAGGCGCTGCCGGTGCCGACATACGCATCGATAGCGTCGCGATCCGCCATCTGCATGCGGCTGTAATCGGCGGTCGAGATGCCGAGGAAGACGCCGGTGCGGGTCCCCGCGGTGCGCTCCCGTGTCTGGCCGGCGTCCTCGAGGGCCGACCAGGCCACTTCCAGAATCACCCGCTGCTGCGGATCCATCCGCGCCGCCTCGCGCGGGGCGATGCCGAAGAACTGCGGGTCGAACTGATCGACGTCGCGCAGGAAGCCGCCCCACCGCGTCGTGACGCGGCCGGCGGCCGTGCGATCGGGGTCGTAGAGGTCGTCAATCGCCCAGCGTTCCGGCGGCACCTCGGTGATGGCGTCGACGCCGCCGCGGAGCAGCGACCAGAACGCCGCCGGGCCGTCGGCGCCGGGAAACCGGCAGCCGATGCCGATGATCGCCACTGCATCACCGGACGTCCGAGCGGCCGCGGGATTCTGCACCGCCAGCGGCGCCGGATCTCCGGCAAGGTGGTGCGCCAGTTTGTCGATCGTCGGATATTCGTAGGCCAGCGTGGGCGTCAGGCTGCGGCCAAGCCAGACCTCGAGGGAACCGGAGAGGATCGCGGACTCCTTTGAATCGAGCCCGTAGCTGGCGAACGGCTCCCGGATGTCGATCGCGGATGCCGGGACCCGAAGGCGGCCGGACAGCTCGGCGATGAGCCAGGCCCGGATGGCCTCGACATCAGGCGCCGCCGCTTCGCGGGCCGGGGCCGCCGGCTCGACACCCGCCGGTGTCTGCGGCGTCTCCCCCGGAGTCTCCGCGAACCGCCACTGTGCCAGCGCCTCGAATCCCTCTTCCAGGAACATCCGCCTGCACAGGTGCCGCCGGACCTTGCCGCTCGTGGTCCTCGGAATGCTGGAGGCATCGAGCGCCAGAACCGCCCACGGCTGCAGCTGATGTTCTTCGGTGACGGCCAGCCGGATCGCGCGCAGGATGTCCGGGAGATCGAGGGTTCGACCACCGCCGGTGCGGTAGCGGCGGTTCACCTCGACGAGCACGACCAGCTGCTCGCCGTCGTCGGCCTCGACGGAGAAGGCGGCGGCGCCGGCGGCGGCGATCGCCGGATGACTTTCCTCGGCGGTCAGCTCGATGTCCTGCGGGTAATAGTTCTGTCCCCGAACGACGATCAGATCCTTCTGCCGCCCGGTCACGAAGAGTTGGCCGTCCGAGAGAAAGCCCAGATCGCCGGTGCGGAGAAAGGGGCCGCGGCCGTCGGGCAGCCGCGCGCCGAACGTCTGCGCGGTGGCCTCGGCACGATTCCAGTAGCCGGCCGCGACGCTCGGGCCCGCCACCCAGATTTCTCCAAGCCGCCCGGCCTCGGCCTCGTGCAGCGTGTCGGGATCGACGATCGCCACCTCCTGCTCCGGCGGAATCTGTCCGCAGCCGACCAGCGAATGTGTCCCAGCCGCGGGGTCCGCCGGGGCGAGCCGGTTGGCGGCGAGCGCCCGGGCGTCGAACTCCCGCACCTCGGGGCGCACGTCGCGGCGTTCATCGCCGGACACGTACAGCGTTCCCTCCGCCAGGCCGTAGCAGGGCAGGAAGGCGCTGCGCCGGAACCCGCACGGGTGGAACGCCTCGGCGAAACGCGCCAGTGTCTCCGCACGGACCGGCTCCGCGCCGTTGAACGCGACGCGCCAGCCGCCGAGATCGAGCGTGGCACGCTGCTCCTTGGTGACCTTGCGGGCGCAGAGATCGTAGGCGAAGTTCGGCCCGCCGCTGGTGGTGGCGCGGAATGCGCTGACGGCGCGGAGCCAGCGGACAGGCTGCTGCAGGAACGCGAGCGGCGGCATCAGGATGCACGATCCGCCCACGAAGAGAGGCTGCAGCAGATTGCCGATGAGGCCCATGTCGTGGAATAGCGGCAGCCATCCCACGACAACGGTGGAGGCATCGTTCCGGAACGCCCGCTGGATCAACGCTTCGTTGTGCAGCAGGTTGGCGTGGGTGACCATCACGCCCTTCGGGTCGGAGGTCGATCCGGATGTGTACTGGAGGAAGGCGACGGCGTCGGAGCCGAGGCCGGGCTCGCGAAACGGGGCGCCGGGCGGGACGGCGAGGTCGGTGCCGATCCAGGACAGCGCCTCGAGCGGGGCGGGCAGCGGCCGCTCGCGCGCCAGGCCGTCCAGCAGCTTGCCGGTGGTGAGCACGGCGACCGGACCGGCGTCAGCGACGATCGACAGCAGGCGCGGCAGGGTGCGGTCGAGACGCGTCGGGTGGGGAGGATACGCCGGAATGGCCGTGACCCCGGCATACAGGCAGCCCATGAAGGCGGCCACGAAGTCGAGACCCGGAGGATAGAGGAGCAGGGCGCGGCCGCGGCCGGCGCCGTGCTGCTGTAGCGCCGCGGCGACGACGCGCGCCTGCGCGTCCAGCTCTCGATAGGTGAGCGTCGCCGACACCTGTTCACCATCGCCGAGGAAGGTGTAGGCGCGCTTGTCCGGGGAAAGCGCCGCGCGCTCACGAAAAACGTCCTGGAAAGTGATGTGTGTGGCTGTCACAGTCGTTCAACCCGGTAGGCACGGCCGCGGCCGCCGCCGTGGCGCGCCTTCGGGCGGGATCCTGCGAGCAGAGCCGACGTTATATCAGAAACGTCCGGCCACCGTCCACGAGACGGGGCCGCCTTCCGGCCCCTGCGGCGGATGATAGCGGTGGCAGGTGATGCACCGCGCCGGCGCCTCGCGGGTGCCGTGGCAGGTGGCGCAGGTGGAGATGGCTGGCACGTTCGCCTCCGACGCCAGGGTGCTGCGCGCGATGTCCTGATGACACGTGCCGCAGGCGACGCGGCCGGTGTGGGGCGCGTGCGAGAAGGCCGCGTGAGAGAGCCGCGGTCTGGCGGCGGTGACCGGCATCAGCCGTCCACGCTCGACGTCGTGGCATTTGACGCAGCCGGCCGCCACTGCCGCGGTGGCGCGCGACAGATCCTCGCGGGAGGCCGCGGCCGGCAGCGGTGGCAGCCGTGCACCCTCGTCAATCGCCGCGAGCTGCGTGCGCGCCTCGACCAACTGGTCCCGCATCGAGGTCAGCGCCGCCTGCAGCCGCGGCGGCGTCCGCATATCCTGCGGCAGCCGGACGCTGTCGTGGAGTGCGAGTTCCAGATCCAGTCGCTCGAGTGACCGCCGCTGCAGGTCGCGCAGCCTGCGCAGCGAGGCGGGGCCGTCGGCGCCGAGGTCGATGCCCGAAAGCGCGTCGCGCAGAGTCGCCACGCGGGTCGTAAGCCGCGGATCGCGCGCCGCAACGGCCTCGAGCAGGCGGGCCAGCTGGACACGGCGTGCGGCGGCGCTGGCGGCTGGCAGCCGCGCCTCCAGG
>JAYTEJ010000315.1:0-3814 GCA_043735365.1 Acidobacteriota bacterium | reverse complement strand
GGCAGCGCCGCCTCGAGATCGATGGCCTGGCCGCCGACCATGCCCGCCGCCCCCGCGGCCTCCGCGATAATGGCGACGGCCTCGAGCTTGCGGCGGTCGAGCTCCGCGAGCGGCACCGCATCCGCCTCGCGCGGCTCGCGGGCCAGCAGCGAGAAGGCCTCCGTCAGCAGCCCGTCGCCCGCGAGGATGGCGATGCCGTCGCCGAAGACGACGTGCGCGGTGGGACGGCCGCGGCGCAGGGTGTCGTTGTCCATCGCCGGCAGGTCGTCGTGCACGAGCGAGTAGGTGTGGATGAACTCGAGCGCGCAGGCCGCCGGCAGCGCCGCCGTGACGGCGGTGCCGGGGGGCGCGCCCTGCCGTTCAGCGACCGCCTCGGCTGCCGCCAGTGCCATCAGCGGGCGAAGCCGCTTGCCGCCGGCGAGCAGGCTGTAGCGCATGGCTTCGGCGATGCGCGGCGGCGCCTGGCGGTCGGCAGGAACGGCGCCCGGCGCCGGGGCGTAGCGGTCGAGCGCCGCCTCGACGGTCCGGCGCCGGGAGTCCAGCCAGGCCGCGAGCGCGGCCTCGGGCGGCGCGGCGCTCACCGCGGCTTGTCTCCTTCGTCGGCGTCGTTGACCAGCGAGGCGGGGGCCGGGCGCGTCTCGCCGCGGTCGCTGAGGATCTCGACGCGCCGCTCCGCTTCCTCGAGCTTGGCGTGGCAGAAGCGCGACAGCTGCACGCCGCGCTCGAACAGCACCAGCGATTTCTCCAGCGGCAGGTCGCCGTCTTCGAGCGTCTTGACGAGGCGCTCGAGCTCGGCGATGGCGGATTCGAAATCCTTGATTGTGGGGTCGGTCACCATGCACCCGTAACTTTCAGCCGCGTCCGGGCCCGTCCCCGGCCGGTAGATCGGACGTCGGCGCGGTCCGGCGGACGTCGCATTCGATTTCTCCCTCGTGCAGCGTCACCCGGACGCGATCGCCCGGCGCCACCGCCGCGGCGCGGCGGATGATCGTCGTCCGGCTCTCGTCCCAGCAGACCGCGTAGCCGCGCGCCAGCACTGCCAGCGGACTGAGGTTGCCGAGCCGGCCGGCCATCGACGAGAGCCGCGCTGCCGGACGCTGATGCAGCGCGCCGCCGGCGCCGCCGAGCCGCCCGTCCGCGCCCGCCAGCCGGCGTCGAACCTCCGACAGCCGCCGCCGCAGGTCGCGCGACTCGAGCCGGAGCCGCAGCGCCCGGTAGGCACGATCCTGACCCGCGAGCCGGGCGGTCGCGATGCGGCGCAGCTGGTGGGTCAGCTCGGCAGCGTGACGGCCGCGCATCGCCAGGCGGGTGTGCCACCCGGCCAGCCCGCGCCGGCTGGTCAGCCCGTGCACCGCGGCGCGCCGCCGCTGCAGCCCGGCGCCGGCGGCGGCCTCCAGGCGGTGCGAGAGCCGATCGATCCGCGCGCGGAAGTCGTCCTTCGCCGAGACCACCATCTCGGCGGCCGCCGAGGGCGTCGGCGCGCGCAGGTCGGCGACGAAATCCGCCATCGTCACGTCGCTCTCATGCCCGACCGCCGAGATAATCGGGACCGGGGAGGCGGCGATGGCGCGGGCGACCACTTCCTGGTTGAACGCCTGCAGGTCCTCGAGCGAACCGCCGCCGCGGCCGACGATCACGACTTCGACCCCGGGCACGCGGACGATCGCGCGGATCGCGCGGGCGACATCGGCGTCGGCCCCCTCGCCCTGCACGCGGGTGGGCCGGATCAGCAGATGGGCGTTGGGATGACGCCGGCGGAGCACCTTGATGATGTCGCGGATGGCGGCGCCGTCGAGCGAGGTGACGATGCCGATGATCCGCGGCAGCGCCGGCAGCGGACGCTTGCGCGCCTGATCGAAGAGCCCTTCCGCCTGCAGCTTCTTCTTGAGCTGCTCGAAGGCGAGCTGCAGTGCTCCGAGGCCGTGGGGCTCGAGGTGCTCGCAGACGATCTGGTATTCCCCCTTGGGGTCGTAGACCCCGAGGCGACCGCGGGCGATGACGTGCAGGCCGTCTTCGGGCTTGAACTTCAGGTAGCGCACCGCCGAGCGGAACATCACCGCCTTGATCTGGGCGCCGCTGTCCTTGAGGGTGAAATAGAGATGGCCGGTGTTCCACAGCCGGCAGTTGGAGATTTCCCCTTCGACCCAGACGTCGCCGAAGCCGTTCTCGAGCGCGCCGCGAATCGCGGCGGTGAGCTCCGAGACCGTCACGACCTGGCGGCGCGGCGGCGCCGGCGGCCGCGGCCGCTCTTCTTCAAACGGCAGCGAGAACAGATCGCTCATCGCTCAGCGTGCCGGGGAGGGGACGGCGGCGAGCTCGTCGACCTCGGCCGCCGACAGGTTGAGGCGCTCGATGGCGGTGGCCTTGCCGGTCGCGAGATCGGCGGTGACGATCACCGCGTTGAGGCGGCCGGGTCCGGTGGCGGACTCAAAGCGCGTCGGCATGCCGTTGACGAAGCGCCCGAGCGCGGCCTCCACGGTGACGCCGATGATCGAGTCGTGGGGGCCGGTCATTCCGGTGTCGGTCAGGCAGGCCGTGCCCTTGGGGAGGATGCGCTCGTCGGCGGTCTGGACGTGGGTGTGGGTGCCGAAGACCGCGGTGACGCGGCCGTCGAGGTGCCAGCCCATCGCCACTTTCTCCGAGGTCGCCTCGCCGTGGAAGTCCACGATGACGACCCGCGCTTTGGCGCGCAGCTGTTCGACTTCCCGCAGCGCCGCGGCGAAGGGGTCGTCGAGCGGCGCCATGAAGATGCGCCCCATCAGGTTGAGGACGCCGACCGGCTCGCCGGAGCGGGTGCGGCCGAGGTAACTGCCGCGGCCGGGCACCCCGGCGGGGAAGTTGGCCGGGCGCAGCAGCTTCGGCTGGCGGGGGAGATAGTCGAGGATCTCCTTCTTGTCCCAGACATGGTTGCCGGTCGTCATCGCGTCGACGCCGTAGCCGAGGATGGTGTCGGCGATGTCGCCGGTGACGCCGAAGCCGGCGGCGGAGTTCTCGACGTTGGCGATCACGAAATCAATCGCCCGCTGCTCGACCAGCGCGGGGACGGCCTTGCGGGCGATCTCGCGTCCCGGCTTGCCGAAGATGTCGCCGATGAAGAGAATGCGCACGTCAGGCGCCCCGCACGGGAATGCGGAGGCGGCCGCCGCGGCGGTCGGTGATGCGCGGCAGCGTGATGCGCAGCTCGCCGGCGTGCAGCCGGGCGTCGGCGCGCGAGGCGTCGAAGGCGCCGGAGAGACGGACGGCGCGCAGGAAACGGCCGAAGGCGCGTTCGACAAGATGGAACGCCGCGCCGTGATGACGGCAGACCTCCGGCGCCTTGCGGCCGCTGATCACCAGCGTGTCGCGCACCAGCGCGACGCTGACGTCCTCGAGCGGAACCCCCGGCAGGTCCATCACGACGTCCACGGCGTCGGCGGTCTCGACGACGTCGAGCGGCGGGAGGCAGTCGGCGGCGGAGTCGGCAAAATCCTCGAGGCCGGGGAGCTGTTCGAGCAGGCGGTGCAGATCGGCGTCGACCTGCGGTCGATTGCGGTCCCGGCGGTCGAGGAAGATGCGCGCCACGTCCGGTATTCTAGCAAGCCGCACCGGCCGCGCCTCGTCAAATCCGAGCGCCCGTCATTCCCACGGATGCGACAGCTGCACACGGACCGACACGGAGATGATCCTGAAAGCTGCCCGGCTGCCGCCTCGTTCCCCGCCGGAGCCGTGCCCGCCGGCCCTGAGCGTTCTCTATTCTCACTGTCGATTCAATACTTTACGGCACCGCCGGTGGCCTCTCTTCTCATTGGTCTGATATGAGTGCAACAGACGAAGA
>JAYTEJ010000314.1:0-1549 GCA_043735365.1 Acidobacteriota bacterium | reverse complement strand
GCCTGGCGGTGGCCGCCGAAGCGGACGAAGAGATCGGCGCAGTGCTCGAGCGCCCCGAGCATGTCGAAGTCCGGAATGCTGCGGCAGGAGCCATGCGCCAGGTCCCCTTCGATCGAGAGCACGATCGCGGGCTTGTGGTACGCATCCACCAGCTTCGAGGCGGCAATGCCGATCACACCGCGATGCCAGCCGTCGCCGCCGACGACCAGAACGTTGTGCGCCCCGACCGCGGGGTCGTTCTCGATCGCCTTGCGGGCCTCGGCGACGAGCTCCGCCTCCTCTTTCTGGCGGCGGAGGTTCTCGTCGTTGAGCTGCTGCGCCAGCGCCCGCGCCTCGTCGGCCATCGACTCGTCCTTGGCCAGCAGCAGGCGGGTGGCGATGTCCGGCGTGCTCATGCGGCCGGCGGCGTTGACCCGCGGCGCCAGGATGAAGCCGACGTGATAGCTGTCGATGGTCTTGCCGGCAAGCCCCGAGGCCTCGAGCAGCGCGCGCAGCCCGACGGTGTGCGGGCCGGTGCTGAGCGACGCCAGCCCGAGGCGGGCGATCACCCGGTTCTCGCCGACCAGCGGGACCACGTCCGCGAGCGTCCCGATCGCGGCAATCTTGACGAACGACGGCAGGTAGCGGCCGCGGCCGGCGCGCTCGCAGAGCGCCTGCACCAGCTTCAGCGCCACGCCGACGCCAGCCAGGTTCTTGTCGGGATAGGTGCAGTCGTGCCGCTTGGGATTGATCACCGCCAGCGCCGGCGGCAGCGATCCCTCGGGCTCATGATGATCGGTGACGATCAGATCGACGCCCAGGGCCTTGGCGCGCAGCGCCGCGTCGGTGCTGCGGATGCCGCAGTCCACCGAGACGATCAGCCGCACCCCTTCGGCATGCAGGCGCTCGATGGCGGCCGGCTGCAGGCCGTAGCCGTCGCGCAGGCGCTCGGGAATGAAGTGGACGACGTCGCCGCCGAGCAGCTCGAGCGCCCGGCGCAGGATCACCGTCGAGGTGATGCCGTCGACGTCGTAGTCGCCGTGGATCGCAATCCGCTCGCGCTGCGCCAGGGCGCGCTCGAGGCGCTCGACCGCAACGCGCATGTCGGCCAGCTTGAACGGGTCGTGCAGCTGGTCGAGCGACGGGTGCAGGAAGCGTTGCGCGTCCTCGGGGTTGGCGAAGCCGCGCATGCACAGCAGCCGGGCGACCGTCGGGCTGAGCCCGAGCGCCGCCACCAGCCCGGCGGTGGCCGCCTCGTCGCCCGGCAGGTGATGCCACAGCAGGGACTTCCGCATCGACGGGGTCAGCCTTCCAGCCTGGAAGCCGGGGCGGGGCTGGCGGTGTCGGTAAAGGCGCTGCCTTCCTCCCCCATGCGGCGGAACTTGTCGTAGCGGAGCTGCAGGCGGGCCTCGACCGTCAGCGCCGAGACCTCAGCGAGCGCGGCCGAGAGGGCCTGATCGACCAGCGCGGTGGCGGCGTCGGGGTCGGTGTGGGCGCCGCCGGCCGGCTCCGGGACGATGCCGTCCACCAGCCCCAGGGCGAGCATGTCGGGGGCGGTCATCTTCAGGGC
>JAYTEJ010000313.1:0-5958 GCA_043735365.1 Acidobacteriota bacterium | reverse complement strand
CTTGATGATGTCGTCGAGCGTCTGGGCGGCGAGCGTGCCGGGAAGGAGGCACCCGAGTGCCACAACCGCGGCAAAGGCGGAAAGTGTACGACGCATCAGCGTTCTCCTTTGAGGAACGGCAGGCTGGTTCGATTGTGCCATGAGCCGGCGGCAGACGGGACAGCGTACAGAGAAACGCACGGAGCGCGGTGCGCCCCATGCGGTCGATCGCGGCGTGAAAAGCAGGGTCAGACGCGGCGGCGAACCATCATGCGATAGATCGCCAGCAGGAGAATCGCTCCGACAATCGACATCAGGTAGCCAGCGCCCGAGCTTTCGCCCGGTTGACTGCCAGTGAAGGCCCGCCCGACGAAGCCGCCGATGAGCGATCCGGCGATACCCAGCAGGATGGTGACGATGAAGCCGCCCGGATCCTTGCCCGGCATCAGAAGCTTGGCGATGACGCCGACCACGAGCCCGAATACGATCCACGAGAGAATAGCCATGGGTCCCCCTCCGTTCTGCGGGGATCTATGCAAGCACCCGACCACACCACGGTAGAGGTGGCGCGGGCTTTTGGGGTGGGCTTGCTGAGTGAACTTGGAAGACTCAGGCGGCGGCGCGGCTGTCCTGGACGGTGAAGAGCTCCGGCACGCGCTGGCGCAGGAAAGCCACGACATGGCTGCCGGGCGTGGCGCCGCTAAAGACGGTCGAGGCGGAGAAGTAGACGAGCCCGGCCACGCCGGCCGCGGCCCAGAAGCCAACGCCGTAGAACGCCGACGCCGAGGCGGCGAGCGAGAGCGTGCTGGCGACGTCGACGCCGGCCGACACCGCCCGCGGCGCCAGCCTGATACGCCGTGCCCGGATTTCCGCCCTCGCCTCACGCCCGGCGGCGCGGCGGTCCGCTCCGGTCGGCAGCAGCATCGTCTCGTCGATGCCCCCGGGGTCGTGGCCGATCAGTGCCGCCTGGGCCTTCATGATGCGCGCAGTGCGGCGATCGCCAACCGCGGGAAACAGTCGGCAGAACTCGTCGACCAGTTCGTCCTCGTCGAGGCCGATGGCTTTGGCGTAATCGCGCACGAAGGCGCGCGCGAAGATGCCGGACGGCCACTTCGAGAAGTCGTTGGTCTCGAGGCCGACCCAGAGCTCCGGACCGACTTTGGTCAGGGCGGCAAGCGCGTTCAGGGTGAGGCCGCGGCGTTCGCGTTCGCTGCGGAGACGTGGACCGAAGGTGACCTGTTCCGACATGGCGGGTGAGGAGGGAGGGAGCAAATTCCGCGCCGCGCGGCAGAGCTCGGAAATGCGTGGATTTCCGCGAATTCGTCTTTTCGCCGCGATCAGTTTCGTAAGCCATGGCCGGATTTTGAATTCGATTTTCCGGAGCGCACGGCGCCGCGGCGGCTTTGCGTTTCACGGCGCCGCTTGACATGATCGCCGGCATGCCGGCGTTCTGCCTGACGCTTCATGCCGCGTATCACTGCCGGCATACCGGCGACTGCTGCCGCACATGGACGGTGCCGGCGGAGCCGCACGTGCTCGCGCTGGTCGAGGCTCGCGACATCCGGCGCGGACAGACAGGCGGCCCGCGCTTCGTGCGCCGGACCGCCGCCGGGCCGGACTGGGACGTCGCCCGCGATGCCGCCGGCCGGTGCGTGTTCTTCGACGAAGACCACGGCCGCCTCTGCCTGATTCACGCCGCCGCCGGACCCGCGGCGCTGCCGTCCGCCTGCCGTCACTTCCCTCGCGTCGTCCTGTCCGACGATCGCGGCACGTTCATTTCGCTGTCGCACTTCTGTCCGACGGCGGCGGCAATGCTGCTCGAGAGCGAGCCGCCGGCGATTGTGGAGGCGCCAGCCTCGCTGCGGCTGGAGGAACCCGTGGAAGGCATGCAGGCGGCAGGGGCGCTGCCGCCGCTCGTGCGCCCCGGCCTGCTCAGCAACCTCGAGGGATACGCCGCCTGGGAGCGCGCCGGCATCGCCACCTTCGCCCGTCCGGACCTGACGTGGCGACAGGCGCTCGATCGGCTCGCGGGAGCGACGGAGCGAGTGCGCCGATGGACGCCGGGCTCCGGCAGCCTCGCGGCCCATGTCGAGCGGGCGTTCGCCGCCAGCGGGGAAGAGCGCGCTGAACCCGACAGCGGGCATTCGCGGGCGATGGAAACACTACGCGCGATTACCGGCGGCGCGGTGCGTGAGGCCCTGGCGCCGGTGGAGCGCTTCGCGGACCGCTGGCACGAACTCGCCGCGGCGCCCTTCGAACGGTTCGACCGGCCGATGAAACACTTCCTGGCGGCGCGCCTGTTCGGCAACTGGGTGGCCTACCAGGGGCGTGGTCTCCGCTCGATCGTCGAATGGATCCGCACCTGCGCGGCCCTCGTCCGTCATCGGGCGCTGACGCAGGCGCTGGCGTCCGGACAGGCGCCGGCCCCGGCTGACCTGCTGGCCGCCGTCCGCCTGGCCGATCTCCTCCTCCTCCATTCACTCGACACCCGGGCATTCGCCCGCCAGGTGGCGCCTCTCGAAGGGCCCGATCCCCGATGAACACGACCGCGCTGCAGCGATTTCTCCGCTACGTCACCGTGGACACGCGCTCCGACGATCGGTCCACCTCGACGCCGAGCACGCCCGGCCAGCTGGTGCTGCTGCGGCAGGTCGCCGATGAACTGCTGGCGCTCGGCCTCCGGGACGTATCGATGGATCCGCGGGGCTATGTCATGGCCACCATCCCCGCGACCGCCGGCCGCGAGGCGGCTCCCGTCATCGGTTTCATCGCGCACGTCGACACGTCGCCTGAGATGCCGGGACACGATGTCCGTCCCATCGTCCACCGCGCCTACGACGGCCGCGACCTGGTGCTGCCGGACGACCCCGCCCTGGTGCTGCGCGCGGCAGACGACGCCGCGCTGCGGGCGCAGATCGGCGACGACATCGTCACCGCCTCCGGGCTGACGCTGCTCGGCGCCGACGACAAAGCCGGGGTCGCGGCGATCGTGGCGGCGGCGGAATACCTCCTCGCACATCCAGAAATTCCGCACGGCGACATCCGCATCGGCTTCACTCCCGACGAGGAAATCGGCCGGGGTGCGGATCACTTCGATGTCGTCCGCTTCGGCGCCGTGTGCGCCTACACGCTCGACGGCGGCAGCGTCGGCGAGCTCGAGTACGAGAGCTTCTCGGCCGACGCGGTCACCGTCACGTTCAGCGGCTTCAACACCCATCCCGGCTACGCGAAGGGCCGGATGATCAACGCCCTTCGGGTTGCCGCCGACTTCATTCAGCGCCTGCCGCGCGAGACGATGTCGCCCGAGACTACCGACGGATACGAGGGCTACCTCCATCCCTACCAGATGCAGGCGGGCGTGGATCGCACGTCCGTGAAGGTGCTGGTTCGCGATTTCGAGACGGCGGCGCTGGCGGGCAAGGCGGCGATTGTCGAGGAGGCCGCAAGAGCGGCCGCCGCGGCGTTTCCGGGCGCGACCTTCGAGCTCGCGGTGGAGTCGTCTTACCGGAACATGCGCGAGGCGCTGGAGCAGCATCCGCAGGTCATCGAACACGCGCGGGAAGCCATCAGGCGTGCCGGCCTCCAGGCGATCGAGAAGCCGATCCGCGGCGGCACCGACGGCTCGCGGCTCTCGTTCATGGGGCTGCCGACCCCGAACCTGTTCGCCGGGGAACACAATTTCCACTCGCGGCTCGAGTGGGTGTCCGCCCAGGATATGGACAAGGCGGTGGAGGTGATCGTCAACCTGTGCCGAATCTGGGCGGAACAGGCCCGGACGGTGGAGCCGGGGGAATACCCCGGCTCCTGAGTGCGACTACTGCAGCGAGAAGTTGACGGTGACGATCATGATGAGCGGCACCGGCTGGCCATTGAGCAGCGTGGGAGCGAACCGCCATTGGCGCACGGCGTCCACCGCCGCCTGGTCGAGCAGCGGAATCGAGCGCAAGACTTTCGCGTCTTCGACCGCGCCGTCGGTGCCGATGCGCGTTTCGAGAATGACCACCCCCTGAATCTGTTGCGCACGGGCATCAGCCGGATAAACCGGGTTGACGTGCAGCACCTTGGCCGGAGGGGCAATCCCGGCGCCGACCCGCAGCGCGGCCGGCGCGCCGGTAGCGGGCCCGCCCGGGCCCGGGCGGGGAGCGGTGGCAGCGCCTACGGCGGGGCGAGGCGCGGGGGGCGGCGGTGGCGGCGGCGGCGCGGCCGCGGCTTCCGCCGGGCCGAACGGCACGGTCACGAAGAAAGCGATCGGCGCATCGGCCGGCTCGGCGTAGGTCCAGCTGGAGACCGCATCCGTCGCCGAACGCGACACGGCGGCGAGCATGGCTCGAAGCGATTCGCGCTGCTGCTCGGTCGTCCCGTTGCCTGACGGCAGGACGCTGGCGTCGAGGAAGCGCTCGATCGTCTCCGGGCGTGCGCTCGACACGTGGACCGCGGCGGCGCGGTTGCGCAGCCGCAGCGACGCGCCCACGGCGCGCGCCTCCGCGACATGCCCGAACTGGTCCAGAGTGGCGCGTACGGTGACCGTGCCATTCGCTCCGAGGCCAGCCGCCTCGGCGGGGTACTCCGCGGCGGCGGCGGCGATCCGCCTGGGCATGGGATTCTCAGGGGTGATCGCCTTGGCCTGGCTCTCGAGCGGGCCCGGCTTGTCCGTCAGGGTCTGCGCAGAATCGGCGCCCTGCCGCAGTGGAAACGCCTGCGTGCCATACCATCCGCTCGCGCCGACCACGAGGGCGAGGGTCGTCGTGCATACCGCTACGTGCCGTCCAGACATGACTGCCTCCTTTGAGATCAAGACCATCCGACGAACCAGGTGCCGGCGGCGCGCGAACGCGGTCGCCGCGAAGAGCGGCGGTTCATCCGCGAACGCGAACAGCGCGTCCAGGTAGCTGCGCCGAGATCCGGTGGCAAGGACGGTCAGCTCGTCCACCGCTTCCTCGCGGCTGGACTGGATCTGCGCCAGCAGGATCCAGATGGCCGGATGGAACCACAGCATGGCGCGCACGGCTTCTTCCGCCACCGTCCACATCCAGTCGCGCCGCCTGACGTGCCAGAGCTCGTGCGCAAGCACCGCGCGTTGGATGGCTGGCGCCTTCCGGCGGAGCGAGTCCGGCAGCAGAACGACCGGATGCCGGAAGCCGAACGTGACCGGCTGCCCCAGCTGAGGGACATAACGGACCGCGGCGCGCGTTCCGAGCAACGCCTGCAGTTCGTCGTGCTCGCCGATCCCGGCCGTCGCCTGGCCGGCACGGCGCAAACGCCGAAGGCGGACGAGGCCGGCGCCGATCCAGAGCAGGCGCAGAGCCGTGCCGGTGGCGACGACCAGCCGAAGGGGCAGCGCCAGCGGCGCCAGCGGCGACCCCAGAGCAGGCGCGTCCCGGTCTTCGTCTGCGGCGGACGCGAGCCGCGCGCCGCCGAGATCTGCCGAGGCGCGGGCGCCAGGGCGCGCGAGCGGCTGTCGAGCCTGCAGCAGGGGGGCGAGCAGGCACACAGCCAGCACGGCGCGGAGGAGCGTGTAACGGACGGCCGGCGCGTCGAGCCGGAGCATGCGGAGCGACAGCAGCGCCGCGCCAACGATCAGCGCCACCTGCGCACTCCAGGCAGCGAGGTTCGGGAGAGTCAGGAAGGTCATTCGTCCACCCCCTCGGTGAGCCGCTGGATCATTTCCTTGTCGTCTTTGGACAGCCGGCCGTCCTTCGCGAGCTGCACGAGCAGTGGGGCGGCGGCGCCGTCGAACACCCGGTCGAGGAAGTCGCGGACCATTGCGCCAATCACCTGGTGACGGGGTTGGGCGGGGCGGTAGACGAACGCGCGCTCCACCCGCGTCTTCTTCAGGAACCCCTTCTCCTCCAGGATCTTCATCATCGTCATCACCGTGGTGTAGGCGATGTCGCGCTTTTTCTTGAGCGCTTCGTAGACCTGGCGGACGGTGGCCGTGTCGAGCCGCCAGACGATCTTCATGATCGTCAGTTCCTGTGG
>JAYTEJ010000312.1:0-7381 GCA_043735365.1 Acidobacteriota bacterium | reverse complement strand
GAGACTCAGGCCTCCCTCGACGCCGGCCTGCGCGACCTCCTGGCTCTGGACGATCCACAGAACGACGTCCTCAGCGCCGCGGAGGTAGTCCGCAGCGGGTTCATGAAGTAGGCCGCGGCTGACGGTGCGCGGCCGCGGACGGGCGGGAAGATGGCGAGGGCGGCGTGTCAGCGCGCGGCAGGCCCGAAACACGGATGCCACGGACGAGCGCGGACGGACACGGAGTCGTTGACGTCCGGATGCGGAGCAGCTTCGGGCTGACTTTCCCAGACCTGCCACTGACGAAGTCGCACGAAGACGCCGCTGACACGGTTCTGCGAAGGGACGTCAAGGGGTATTGACGGAGAGTCGAACTCGCGCCTCCGAGCGTCCGGCTGGCCGGCGGCGCCTGTCGCGCCGCTGCGAGAGGTGGCCTCGCCCTCCGCCGGGCCCTGACGCTACTGGCCCGGCGGCGACCAGCGCGTCAACCTGGACCGATCGCTCGAGTGATCCCTCCGTGGCGATCCGCGCAATCCGTTTCGCTCTTACATTTCCGACCCACTCCCGAGCCGGTCATCATGTCGAAACTTTCTCCCCTTCGCCGCTGATTTTCGTCGAGAGATCACTCCGCGGCGATCCGCGTCATCTTTTGTCGTCCGTGTATTTCCGGGGCGACCTCGACGAGGCCACCGTGGCGAACGTGTAGAACAGGTCTTCGTGCGCGGGGGCAGGGACCGCCTGTTGGCTGGTCGTCTGTTGCCGTTCTTTCGAGCCATCTTCTGAACTCCTCGAAACCATTCACCAGCCCGAACCGACACGGCACCTGACGACCTGCTCGACGGTCTTGCACCTCCGAGGGGCCGGCTGGCCGGCGGCGCTGTCGCGCCGCTACGAGAGGCGGCCACGGACGGGACGAACACCATGTCCGTTAGTCGTCGGTGTTAGCCCCGTCCGCGGCCGCCTCCGCGATCCGCTGGGCCGTTGAGCCCTCCGGCCCGGCGGCGGCCAGCAGTTGGTCCGAGCGCTTCGTGATCCCTCCGTGGCGTTCCGTGTCATCAGTGTCGTCCGTGTTCCTGCTGCGCAATCTCGGGCGGGACCGTGGCGTGAGGCTGCTGTCCTTCACGGCTGGCTTCGTGATCCCTCTGTGACGATCCGTCTGATCCGTGTCGTCCGTGTTCCGGCGGCGCGATCCCGAGCCAACGAACGTGGCAGTCACCGGCCGAGGCCCTTTGTTACGATCCACGGGCCCCTCGGGCGGCCGCGGACCGAGGGGGCATCCACGGACGCCGCGGGCGGCCGCGGACCGAGGGGGCACCCACGGATGCCGCGGGTGGCCGCGGACCGATGGGGCACCCACGGATGCCGCGGACGGCCGCGGACCGGCTCAGTGCTTGTATCCGAGCAGCAGCCGTGGCAGTACCAGCGTCAGCCACGGAAACGCGGCAATCAGCGCCAGGCCCACGAGCAGCGCCACGAGGTACGGCGCATAGCTGCGGCTGACGTCGTCGATTTCCACCCGTGCGATTCCGGCGGCGATCGACAGGCCGACGCCGACCGGCGGCAAAAAAAACGCGATCCCCATGGCCGCGACAATGACGATGCCGTAGTGGACCGGATCGATGCCGACGGCGCGGCTGATCGGAAAGAGCACCGGCCCGAAGATCAGCAGCGCCGGCAAGCCCTCGAGCAGCGCCCCGACCACCACGAACAGCGCCACCGTCATCGCCATGACTCCCATCGGTCCGGCGCCGACGCCGCCAATCCAGTCGCCCAGCATCTGCGGCACCCACTCCCGCACCAGAATCCACGCAAAGGCCGAGGCCGCCGCCAGCACCCACAGCGTCGTCGCGGTCACCAGCCCGCTTTCGGTGAGCTGCTGTCGCACGTCGCTGCGGCGAAGGCCGCCGCCGGCGACGCCGGCCACGAAGGCATAAACCACGGCGAGGAGCGCCGCCTCGGTGACGGTGGTGGCGCCGGAGAAGATGCCCCCGAACAGGATGACCGGCAGGCCGAGCGGCACCGCGGCCCGGGCGAGGATGCGGGGCAGCTGGCCGCGCGGCGCCGGCGCGGTGACCGGCCAGTGCTGGCGGCGCGCGCGCAGTGCGATCAGCGCGACGAGCGCCGCGGCCAGCACGAACGCGGGTACGAATCCGGCCAGAAAGAGCGTGACGATCGAGATGTTGACGAGCGAGCCGAGCACCACCATCGTCAGGCAGGGAGGCACCAGGATTCCCATTGCCGACGCGGCGGCGACGACGCTGACCGACTCCGGGCCCGAATAGCCGGCCTTGCGCATCGAGGGGATGAGAAGCGAGCTGATCGCCGAGACGTCAGCCGCGGTCGAGCCGGAGATGCCGGAAAAGAGCATCTCCGCGACCACCGCCACCATCGCCAGGCCGCCGCGGACGCGGCCGACAATTGCCATTGCGAGATCGACGATCGGCTGCGAGATGCCACTCGATTCCATCAGCGCGCCGGCGAGGATGAACAGCGGGATCGCCAGCAGCACGAACGAGTCCACGCCGCCGAGAATCTTGATCGGGAGGATGGTGAGGCTGACGCCGCCGATCCCCAGCAGGTAGGTGAGTGACGTCAGCACCAGCGTGAAAGCCAGCGGCAAGCCGAGGGCCGCGGTGACCAGGAAGCCGCTGATGAGAATCACAATCGGCGCGGCACCGGCCAGGAGTGGGACCAGCACCGAGGCAATCGCCAGCGCCGCGGCGCCGAGCGCCCAGCCCTGCCCGGCGGAGCGCCGCCAGGCCGCCAGCCCGTCGCGCCGCAGACGCGCCGCGAGGGTGACGGCCATCAGCAGCAGCGACACCGGCAGCACGCCCGAGATCCAGGCGCCGGAGAGGCCGCTGGCCGGCAGCTCCTCGCCGGCGCTGGCGGCGGTGAGCCGCCAGGCCGGCAGGATCAGGCCGGTGAGGAAGGCCAGCAGCACCAGCCGCAGGCCGCGGTCGATGGCGTCGCGCGACCGCTCGGGCAGGAGCCGCAGCACCGCGGTCACCCGCGGATGGCGGTCGTCGGCGAGCGCGGCGATGCCGCCGACGCACATCAGCCAGACGAGCAGCAGCCGGGCGATCTCTTCGGTCCAGGCCATCGGCTCGCGGAGCAGGTGGCGGGCGACGACCTGGAGCCCGACGACGAGCGCCTGGGAGAGGACCAGCAAGGCGAGGGCGAAGTCGAGCGCCCGGCGCGGCAGCGGCCGGCGGCCGGGCGGCGCGGTCGATGGCTGGGTCATGCGCGGATGGCCTCGAGCCAGCGCTCGGCGCTGAGCGCGCGGGCTTCCGCGATCCACAACGCCTCGGCGGGCTGACGGAAGGCGGTGACGTCGATCTCGCGGATCGTCATCCCACGGGCGGCGAGAGCCGCGGTGGCGGCGTCATCCTCGGCCGGCCCCATCAACCGCTGCGCGGCGGCCGCCTCGCGGGCTGCGTGCTCGAGCGGCGGCACCAGTTCGGGCGGCAGCCGCGCCAGTCCGGTTGCCGAGGCGAACAGGCCGAGCACCCCGGCGATGTGGCGGGTGCGCGCCATGTGGTGCGCGACCTCGTCGAAGTGCTGCTGGGCGGTGGTGCTGGCGTCGTGCTCGTAGCCGTCGATGACGCCGGTCTGGAGCGAGGTGTAGACCTCGCCGAAGGCCATCGGCGTCGGGCTGGCGCCCATCAGCTGGACCGCCTTGACGTAGATCGGCGACTGGATGGTGCGGAGGCGAAGCCCGGCGAGATCGGCGGCCGTGCGGACGTCGCGCGACCGCGTGACGACCTGGCGGAACCCGAAGGAATCCCCCCAGGCGATCGGCCGGACCCGGACGGTGCCGGCCATGTAGTCGGCGGCGTCCAGGCCGAGAGGGCCGTCGAGGACCCGATGGACGTGGCTCCAGTCCCGCCACAGGAACGGGAAGTCGAGCACCTGCAGCCTGGGCGCGACGCTGCCCCAGATGGCGGTGCCCGACATCATGAAGTCCACGAGCCCCTCCTGGAGCTGCTGGACGACCTCGCGCTCCTGCCCGAGCGTGCCGCTCGGAAAAATCCGGATGGTGACGGCGCCGCCGGTTGCCGCCTCGCCGAGGGTCTTGAAGCGTTCGGCCAGGGCGTGCAGCGCGGTGGCGCCGGCCGACATCGAATGGGAGAGGCGGAGCACGATCGGCCCGTGGCGGCGCGACGTCCGGCAGCCGGGCAGCAGCGCGGCGGCGCCAATCGACGTCAGGAACGTGCGGCGGCCTGGACGCGGGGGCATGGGCGCGGTCATTATGCCGGAGGTCGAGGCGGTGGGTGATCGGCGCCTCCCGCGGTAGACTCTGCCGATGCAGAATCCTCTCGATTTGACAGGACGGCGCGCCCTGGTGACCGGCGCGTCGTCCGGTATCGGCGCCGCGACCGCGGTCCTGCTGGCGGACCTGGGCGCCGCGGTGGCGATCGGCTATCACGGCAACAGGCAGGGTGCCGAGGCGACGCGGGATCGGATCATCGCCGCGGGCGGAGAGGCGGTCGCGATTGCGGCGGACCTGCGCCGCGGGGTGGAGGCGCGGGCGCTGGTCGAGCACGCCGCGGCGGCGATCGGGTCGCTCGACATTCTCGTCAACAACGCGGGATCGCTGGTCGTCCGGCGGCTGCTCCACGAGGTGACCGAGGAGGCGCTCGACGAGATCTTCGCGCTCAATCTCAAGAGCGCGGTACTGGCGGCGCAGGCCGCTGCCGGACCGATGGTCGCGCGCCGCCGCGGCGCCATCGTCAATATCGTCTCGATTGCCGGGCACACCGGCGGCGGCCCGGGCGCCGGCGCGTATGCCTCGGCCAAGGCGGCGCTGATCGCCTATACCAAGTCGCTCGCGAAGGAGCTGGCGCCGCACGGCGTGCGCGTCAACGCGGTGTCGCCGGGGGTGATCGACACGCCCTTCCACGAGGTGTTCTCGACGCCGGAGATGATGAAGAACTTCGTGGCGGCGATTCCAATGGGGCGAGTGGGGACGGCCGCCGAGTGCGCCGCGGTGGTTGCCTTTCTGGTGTCCGACGCGGCGAGCTACATCGCCGGCGAGACGATCGAAGTCAACGGCGGGCAGCTGACCCGGTAGTGGCGGCGCGGGATGGCGCTCCGGCGAGCACCGCCTGCATCGCGGTGATCACCGTCGCCACCACATAGTCCTCGTCGTCGAGATGGCTGACGCGGAGGTCGACGGTGGCGTGGCGCGCCGCGCCGGCGTAGTTGGTGCTGACTGTCAGTTCCGCGAAGTCCGGTTCGTCAGCCGGCCAGCCGGCGGCGGAGTCCAGCCGCAGGCTGCAGCCCTTGCCGTCGACGTCGAGGAGCGCGCTTTCGATCCGGTCCCGCAGCGCATATGGAATAACGACCCCGTCGGAGACGCGCGTCCGGGCCGGTGCCGGCGATGATGCGGCGGTGGCGGCTGGCGCGGCGGCCGGCGGTGCGGCCTGGCCGGTTATCCAGGCGCAGGCCTCGTCTCGTCGGGTGAAGGCGGCGACGCTGGCGCCACGGCCGACGGCCAGGATGGAGATCTCGCGGGCGGCATTGTGGGACCTGGCGTCGCAGAGAAGCGCCAGCATCGAGCACGGGAAGGCGGTGGCGAAGAGCCCCGCGAACAGCCGCCCTTCGTCGGCCGAGGGGGCGTAGGCGAGCGCGGTGACGTCGACGAGCAACGGGATGCCCTGACGGTAATCCGGATGACGCTGGACAGCCAGGAAGGCACGGTGCCCCTCGGCACTGGTTCCGATGCCGTGCGCCCGCAGCACGAGCATGCGGGGATCGGCGCTGGCCGTGATCTCAAAGGTCATCGCCCGCGCTCTCAGTGGTCGAGGTGAATGAAGCCGCCGCTGGTCTCGCGCAGCACACGCTTGTCGAGCAGCGTGGCGATCGCGGTATCGCACACCGCCTGATCCAGGTTCCACAGCCGCGCCGCCTGCCAGCGAGTGAGGCGGAGGTTCGGGATGGCGCGGTACTCCGCCTCGATCAGTGTCGCGATGCTGGCCGGGTCGGTGGCGGTGACGCGGGCAGGCGTCGACGCCTCCCGTGCGGTGCGGCCCCGCTCACGGCCGAGGGTGATCTGCAGGCGCTCGGCGAGCGCGGCGAACTGATCCGCGGACTGGCGGAGGATGGCGTTCTCCTCGCGCAGCTCCCGAATCGTGTCCAGGCAGGCCTTGTGAGCGCTCTGGTCGGCAGCCTGTTTCTCGGCCGGGCCCGACCGTTCCATGGTGCGGGCGTCGCGGGACTGGTTGACCGGGGACGAAAGGCGACTGGTGTGCATCAGCGACATGGTGTCCGCTCAGCAGCAAGGTTCGCGCCGGTCTCGTGGTCCGAGCTGATCGTTTATTTGCAGCACTTTACGGGAGGATGACGACGTCAGATGTGGGCCCTGTGTTCCGCAATGACACACGAAGACCCTGATATGAAAGTCTTCTAGAGTCGCTTAATGTTCTTTTCTGGCGGGTCCGCGGCAGCGCCGACATCAGCGGCGTGCCGGCGGTCAGTGCAGAGTCGGACGGTGGCGGGAGTCCGGTCCGGAGGCAAGCAGCCGGGCGGTCAGATCGAGCACGTCCTGCATGTTCATCGGCTTGAAGCACAGGTCGGCGCCGAGCGCCCGGACCGCCTCTTGCGCGGTGTCGTCGAGATGCGTATCGGCCGTGATCACGGCCACCGGGATCTGCCGGCGGTCGGGGTGGGCGCGCAGCGACAGCAGGAATCCGAGGCCGCCCATGCCGGGCATGCGCAGGTCGAGGAGCACCGCGTCGGGCATCAGGCCGCCGTCGAGCAGCCGCAGCCCATCCTCAGCGCTGCCGGCCGGAACCGTGGCATAGCCATCGAGCTCGAGCGTTTCGGTGAAGGCCGAGACGATCGAGGCTTCGTCATCGACCACCAGGACAACGGGTGTGCGAGGCTGCGCCATTTGGGTACATGCTACCCCAAGGGGGAGATTCCGGGTTCGGGGTTCCTCGGTACCACTCACGCTTGCCAGACTCGTTGGCAGGACAGAGTATGGAAGTCGACCTGCACTGGGCTCGATCCTCGCATTCGCCGACGACACGTGCTGCAACGCACGCTGTTGGGGTTCCCGCGCGGAATCTCAGCGCGTCACTGCTTCTGCGAAGGCGCGCAGGTTGAACCTGGCGCTCGCGTTGAAGAACTCGCATCCAACCTTGCCCAGTCCTTCCGCGTCAACACGCAGCAGTTCGTCGATCTGTTTGCGCACGGCCCTGGGCGTTGCCGAAGGCGGCGGCGGCCCAGGGGCGACGATGCCGAGCGCCTGCGCCATCACGGAATCGACTGGCGCGATGTCGACGGCGGTTCGGAGCTCGGTGGCGGCGCGCGGCTGGTCGCCGCATTTGAAATGAATGATCCCGGCGCTGTAGTGCACATTCGCATCGCCAGGCATGCGCGCCGTGGCGTCGCGAATGAG